>QHVX01000095.1 GCA_003222375.1 Acidobacteriota bacterium | reverse complement strand
ATCGCGCCGGGCACGTCGAGCTTCACTCCGAACCGCTCAACGACCGATACGGTCTTGCGCCTCATCGTCTGAAAGAACTGCGCGGTATAAAAGAGGCCTGCTCCGATCGACAGGTTCCGCGCGCCGGCGGCCAGGTCGTACGGCACGGACATCGTCGCGGCGGCCTTGATCATGGTTTGGGCCGGATTTTCGCCGAGCCACTTCAGCAACACATTGCCGCCTAACGACGCGCCGATCGCAACGATGGGCAGATCCTTCGGCATGCTGCCGACGAGAAAATCGAAGTCGCGCGTGTCGCCGGAGTGATACAGCCAGGCGGTCCGATTCATCAGCATGCGCGAAAGATTCTTCGGATCGCGCGCGCACGATCGGAAATTCATCGCCGTGGCAGCGAAGCCATGCCGCGCGATGATGCGCAGCAGTCCCTGCATGTAAACCGAGTTCGAGCTTCCCTCCAGGCCGTGCAGCAACAGGAAGCGAAGGCGGGAGCCGTCGAGATGATCGACGATCAGCTCGTCATCATCGGGCGTGTGAAGGACCTCGCGCCGCATCGGGATGGCGCGCCTCGGACGTGACAGGCGGCCCCAGCAAGTTTGGGCGTGTGGTCCGCGAATCCACCACGCGGGAGAGAACGAATCAAGCATGCGCCGACAAAACCAGCGAGGCGTTTGTCCCGCCGAAGCCGAACGAATTCGACAGAACGTGCTGCACTTTCATCGTCCGCGCTTTGTTAGGCACGTAGTCGAGATCGCACGCCGGATCGCGAGTCTCGTAGTTGGTCGTCGGCGGCACGACGCCGTTCTGCACGACCAGAGCGCAGATCGCGGCCTCCAACCCGCCCGCCGCCCCCAGCAGGTGCCCGGTCATCGACTTGGTCGAGCTGACCGCCAGTTTGTAGGCGTGATCGCCGAAGACTGTCTTGATCGCCAGCGTCTCGATGCGGTCGCCGACCGGAGTCGACGTGCCATGCGCATTAATGTACTGAATATCCGTAGTCTTTAATGTAGCATCTTTTAGCGCGCGCTGCATCACGCGCGTCATCCCGCCCCCATCTTCCGAGGGCGAGGTGATGTGGTAGGCGTCGCTCGACATGCCGTAGCCGGTGATCTCGCAATAGATCTTCGCGCCGCGCCTCAGGGCTCGCTCGCGCTCTTCGATCAGTAGAACTCCCGACCCTTCGCCCATCACGAAGCCGTCGCGGTTGAGGTCCCACGGGCGTGAGGCATGTTCGGGATCGTCGTTTCGCGTCGATAACGCGCGCATCGCCGAGAAACCGCCGACGGCCAGCGGCGTGACGACCGCCTCGCTTCCGCCCGCGAACATCAGATCGGCTTCATCGCGCTGGATGATCTTGTAAGCATCGCCGATCGCGTGCGCGCCGGTGGCGCACGCCGTCGCGGGCGCGGAGCTCGGCCCGCGGCAGTTGAATCGGATCGAGATATGGCCCGATGCGAGATTGACGATCAGTCCTGGAATGAAGAACGGCGAGATGCGGCTCGGTCCGCGCTCCAGCATCTTCTGGTGCATTTCTTCGATCAGCGGCAGACCGCCGATGCCCGATCCGATGATCACGCCGAAGCGATCAGGATCTTCTTTCTTTGTGTCGACGCTGGAATCGTCGACCGCCATCTGCGCGGCGGCGATCGCGTAGTGGATGAACGTGTCGGACTTCTTGACTTCTTTTTTCTCGATCCACTCTTCGGGATGGAAGCCTCGCACTTCGCCGGCGATCTGGCAGGCGAACTGCGTGGGATCGAATTTCGTGATGCGCCCGATGCCGGAGCGGCCTTCGATCAACCCCTGCCACGTTGCCTGATTCCCGATTCCGAGGGGGGAGATCATGCCGATCCCGGTGACGACGACGCGGCGCTTAGTCATGATGATGGGAGAAGGAGCAGGAATCGCTACGATGCTTTGGCGCGCTTCTCGATGTAGTCGACCGCGTCTTTGACCTTCCGGATCTTCTCGGCCTCGTCGTCGGAAATTTCAACGCCGAACTCCTCTTCGAAGGCCATGATCAGCTCGACCTGGTCCAGCGAATCGGCGCCGAGGTCCTCGACGAAGGAGGCGTCAGGGGCGACCTCGTCCGCGTCGACTCCCAACTGTTCGACGATGATTGATTTGACCCTTTCCTCAACCGACATCGATCTTTCCTCCATCCGGTTTGATGCGGGCTACCTGCGTGCAGATGGCGTTTTAGCACAAATGACACCAAGGCCGCGAACGTCATCCTGAGCGAAGCGAAGGATCTCAAGAGCCGTGAAGGAGATCCTTCGCCGTCTCCGCGGCTCAGGATGACGTACGATTGCGCCCGTTTGAAAAAGATCTTTACATACGAGGATGCTGCAGCACTCTTGCCCGAGGTCCAGCGCCTGACCAACGTCGCAGTCGAGGAGGTCGAGGCGCTGGCCAACGACGCGCCGCGCGACGCTGGACAGCAGATCGTCGCGAAATGGGCCGAGGACGTGATGAGGCTGGGGATCGACGTCAAAGGACTCTGGCTCGTCGATTTCGACAACGGCAGCGGCTACTACTGCTGGCAGTATCCCGAAGAATCCCTCCAGTATTTTCATGGATACGAAGATGGGTTTGGAGGAAGAGTTAAATTGCAATAGGTTGTCGAGTTGTCGGGTTGTCCGGTTGTCAAACATAGCGACACCTGACAACCTGACAACGTGACAACCTCTCTTCGCGCAATCTGCTTCGACCTCTGGGAAACGCTGATCACCAATCCGCCCGACCTCACCCGCTCGCACAAACAAGTGCGCCTCGAGCGGATGGCGAAGATCCTCGGTCTCCCAATCGAGAAACTCGAGGGTCCCTATCGCGACGTTTGGCAGCACTGCCAGGATCTGTATTGGTCGCGCGACAAAGATGTGCCGTGTCGCACGCAAATCGATCATTTTCTCGAAGCGATGCAGCTCGAGCTCGACGAATCGACAACTCGAGCGGTCGAGGAGGCTTATGCGTTCGCCATCGTCGACTTTCTTCCCACCATCGTTCCCGGGGCGCTCGACGTCGTCCGCGATTTGAAGGCGCGCGGTTATCGATTGGGATTGATCAGCAACACCGGCCGCACTCCCGGCTACGCCCTGCGCGCGATCCTCGATCGCCTCGGCCTCCGCTTCGATGCGATGGTCTTCTCGAACGAACACGGCGCATGCAAGCCGCAGCGATCGATCTTCGAAGCGCTGCGGCAGGCACTGGAGGTCGACTTCGAAGAGATGCTGTTCGTCGGCGACAACCTCTACGTCGACGTCTACGGCGCGCTTCAGTGCGGCATCACCGCGATTCACTTCATCCCGCCGCAGCGCGGAACAGCGGTCGCGCCACCCGTCGAGCACGATCTCCGGATTGAGCCCGATGCGACAATCAGTGATCTCCGTGAGCTGCTGCCGCTGATCGAAGTCGTGCGAACAGATAGAAGCCAGCCGGATGTTCGCCCGGCGCGCGGTAGACCGTGACGTTTCCGCCGACGCCGCCCAGCAAATCGCGACTGCGGAAAAGGTCTTTGGTGTAGCCGCCCGTCAACGCCCGAACGCCGCGAACGATCTCGAATCGTCCGGTGAGGTAATTCGAAACCTTGAAGCGCCGGTTCGTCTCCGCGAGAAGCGCGTGCGCGTCGTGATCCGATTTGTGATTCCAGCCCCACACCAGAGTGCTCGACCAGTCGCCGGTCGAATGCGCAATGGACGCCGTCGTGCGCTGAATGTTTCCAGCCTCCTCGCGCTCGGGCTGATGCAGATGGCCGGTCGACAGTTGCGCGCTCCACTTCGGATTCGGGTCCCACGTTCCGCGGACCGACCATGAGTCGATGTGTCCCTTGTCGATGTTCCAGCGGTTGTCGTTGTCAGGCTCGCGTCCGTGGAATCCGCTGATCGCGACGCCGAATGCATCCTGTTTCGCGCCCATCGTCAGAACGCTGGACGCGATGTGCGTCGAATCCTGCAGGTGATGCGATAGCGGCGCCTGCGGAATCTCGGCCGCCGACGCGCGATGCGGAAACGCGACCGGGCCCAGCGCCGGATCGCCGACCGGCGCGGCGTAGATGTAGCCGACGGTTTGCTTCGGAAGGTTGACAGCGAATTCGGCGGCCAGCTCCATGAAGAAATCGTGCGCATGCTGTCGATCGATCAAGCCTTCACCGGTTTGAAACAGCTCGGGATAACCGCGCTTTCCGACGGTCAGCGGCTCGAGGCTCAGCATCGAGCGCACCATCAGGTGTCCGCCCGCCAGCGGACGCTCGGCCATGCCCATTGCCCAATTCGTTGAAAAGAATTGATCGCCGCCGCGCCCGCTCTGAACGACCTGGCTGACGAACGCCGATCCGTGCCACATCACCATCCATCCTTCGAACATCGTCATCGACATGTGGGGTGATGCGGCGGCAGGATCGTGACTGGTTCCCGAGGCCTGCTGCATCAGGAAATCGCTCGCGAGATCATGTTGCATGGGCTTTTGCGGCTTTTGCGCTGGCATGGGCATCGGCATGTGCTCATGCTGCGCGAATGCCGGCGCGCAAATCATCATAATTAATAGTATATATTTATTATACACGATTACGCCGGTGGGCCGTCGAAATACCTGGCGAGCTGTCCGGCGCCGGGGCGGGAATAATCAAGACGGCGCACAAGAGTGCGGAAATCGAGATTCTCAACATCGTGATGCCGGTCACGCGTGCCGGAATATCAAATCACGTGGCCGCCGTTTTTGTCGCAAATCCCATGAAAACAAAAAATCCCCCGGCGTACTGGCTTTCGTGTGTCTTCATGATTTTCGGCGCGGCGGCAGCCAGCGCCACGACCATCGTCCTTCCCACCGACGAGCAGCTCATCGCGAAGTCGCCACTCATCGTCGAAGCCCATGTGCTCAACACGACGGCCGTCGACATCGACGGCAGGATATGGACCGAGGTGACGCTGGGCGTCGATCGGGCGCTGAAGGGAAATGTCAGCGGACACATCGTTGCCCGTGAGCTGGGCGGGCAAATCGACGATCGCGTGACGAGAGTCTTCGGCGCGCCGGAATACGTCGCGGGCGAGAACGTGCTCACATTTTTGACCCCGACGCCGCGCGGCGATTACCAGACTGTCGATCTCTACGTCGGCAAATTCAAGCAGGCGCGCACGATGAGCGGCATGCGTCTGTGGCATCGCGACGACATCGCGGCCGACGCGGCGCTGCTCGATTCCGAGTTCCACGAAATCCACGCCAGGAATGTGCAGCGCGAAGCGGCCGGCTTCGAGCAATTCATTCTCGATCGCGTCGCAGGACGCGATGGCTCGAAGAACTACGGCATTGAAAATCCACTCCTCGAAAACGAAGTGCGGTCCACCGGCCGCATCACCGCGAACTTCACATTGATTTCTGAACCGGCGGTCTATCGCTGGACGGCGTTCGAGCGAGGCTCGTCGGTTCCCTGGCAGAGCTTCGGCACACAGCCGGGCTACAGCGGCGGCGGCGTCAGCGAAGCGCAGACGGCGATGGGCGCGTGGACGGGCTACGGATCGGCACTCATTCGATACACCTACGCCGGCGCCTCCAGCGGTACGCCCGGCACCGAGAATCGGCCTAACGGCATCAACGAGATCACGTTCAACGATCCGCTGCAGGAAATCGCGGGATCGTACAACCCATCGACCGGCGGCATCGTCGGGCAAGGTGGATTCAACGGTGCAACCGGGTCGACGACCTGGACGTCGACATTCACCGCCGATGCGACGCACACGCAGGGAAGTTATCGCGCCACGACGATCACCGAAGGATTCATGACGATCCAGGACGGCGTCTCGCCGTCGGCGGGCATTTCGAGCGCGACGCTCGCGGAAATCGTCGCCCACGAATTCGGCCACACCCTGGGCCTCGGCCACAGCTCCGATGCCACGGCGCTGATGTATCCGAGCGTGACGGGCAGAGGAGCGTCGCTGCGCGCGGACGATCAGCTCGCCGCGCGCTGGCTCTATCCAAACGGCAGCGCGCCCGCGCCTCCACCGCCAAGCGTTCCGACTGCGCCGTCGAATCTGACGGCATCGGCATCGGGATCGAACATCAATCTGCAGTGGCGCGACAACGCATCGAATGAGGCGGGACAGCACATCTACGTCGCCGCCAACGGAGGCTCGTTCAATCGCGTCGGCGACGCTGTTGCCGGCGCGACCACGGCAACCATCACCGGCGCATCCGCCGGCTCGTACAGCTTCTACGTCACGGCCTACAACACGGCCGGCGAATCGTCGCCGTCGAACACCGCGACAGTAACGGTCGCGGGATCGACTCCGCCGCCCGCCCAACCGCCCGTCGCAGCATTCGCGGTCTCGGCGACGTCGGGTATCGCGGGCTCGACGACATTCATGTTCACGAATCAGTCGACCGGAACCTTCACGTCGCAGTTCTGGAACTTCGGCGACGGCGGAAGTTCTTCGGCCACGAATCCGACTCACGTCTTCAACGTCGCCGGAACATACACCGTGATCCTGACAGTCTCGGGCAACGCGGGACAATCGCAGGCCACCCGCGCGATCACGGTCACGGCCGCACCTCCTGCGATTCCGAATGTCAGCGCGGCATTCGACATGACGTCGTCGTCGATCAACGCCGGCGACTCCGTGGCCTTCACGGATCGGACGACCGGATCGCCGACGTCGTGGTCATGGTCGTTCGGCGATGGTGAAGTTTCAGGTGCACAAAACCCTGTGCATGCCTACAGCTCGCCGGGCACTTACACCGTCACGCTGACGGCGTACAACTCGGTATCTTCGAGCGTTGCGTCGCGTACGATCACCGTCAATCCGTTCGCGCCATATCGCTCGCTCGTCTCGGTGACGGCGCAGACCGACGGCGTCGGC
>QHVX01000094.1:8807-9004 GCA_003222375.1 Acidobacteriota bacterium | reverse complement strand
ACTTCGATTCGCCGTCGCTGCGCGCCGTGCTGCTCTCCGTGCACACGTCGTTGCGCGACGCCATCCATTCCATCAACGCTGAAAACATTGCAGCGCTTGCGGGACTCACGAACCGGGAGTATGCACGGCTGTACGGATCCGCCCCGCGCATCGCTGCGGCGTCGGTCAATCCGCACGCCGGGGAGGGCGGGCGGTTT
>QHVX01000094.1:1657-8588 GCA_003222375.1 Acidobacteriota bacterium | reverse complement strand
GCTACGCAATCGAGTGGGCGGGACGATTCGCAGAGAGAGTCAAGCGATGAACCGCTGGATTTGGGTCGCACGCATCGCGGCCATCTTCATGATCCTCATCTTCGCTCTGATGATGATGAATCTGCAGCGGCAGTTGGTGATGATGAAGAAGAGGCAGCCGACGACGACGGCGACGTCGCGCTGATCTCGGCGGCCACCGCGAGAATCTCATCGCGAAGCGCTTTTCGCTGCGGATCGAGATTGCGGTGCCGCGTCGCGCGAAGATGCCCGATCATCTCGTCGAGAGTCTCCAGCGTCACCAGCGAGATGTAGCCGAGAATCGGCAGCCCGATCAGAACAGCGACCGCGTACGCGGCGCGAAATCTGCCGGCGAGGATCGCGAGGCCGATCCAGAACAACGGGTACAGCACAAGCCCGCCGACGACTTTCAATGTCGCAATGAGCTCGTCTTCTTTGCGCGAGAAATGGTTCGCAAGCAAACCGATCAGCCGGTAGATCGGCCAATGAATGGCGGCGCCGACGATCGCGATCGGAAGAAAAATCAACTGAAGGATCGTCGCGGCGTCGATCGTCACGTTCGGCGCGACTTCGGCATCCATTCTGGCGACGTCGGATTCGAGGCGCGCAAGTCGCGCAGGATCACGTTCACTCAAGTACCGATAACCGGCCACAAACTGACGGCGCAACTCCAACTCACCCGCCAGATCGCGCTGCTCTCCTGCTGAGAAAATCCGCTCCGCACGCGCGATCAACTCCAACGCCGCATGCGAATCCGCCTGCAGCGTGACCTCCGCTAACGCGCGCTCGATCTTTTCGGTCAAGCGCTCGACCGACTGGGACTGAGGTTCACCATTTGCGTCGACGGGTTCCGGTTCGACCGCGATCGGCGTACCAAAATACGCGAGCGCCGAGCTCCGAAACGTCTGCTTGGCCGTGTAGTACAAGCCGGCCGGAACAATCGACACGCGAATCGAAGCGCCGAGGGCGATGCGGGCGGCGCCGGTCTTGAGCTCGCGCAAGCGAGGATCGCTGTGCGTCGTCCCTTCCGGGAAGATCGCGATCGCGCCACCGCGCTGCAGAACCGCTCTCGACTGAGCAAACGTCTCGCGATTTCCAGCAGTCGAGACATTGTCCTGTTTGCGATAGACGGGAATCGAATCGAATGCCCGAACGAACCATCGGATCAGCGGCGTCCGAAAAAGTGGCGCTTTGGCAAGAAATGAAACCGGTCGCGGAGCAAAGCAGAGCAGGAAAAGGGGATCGATGAGCGCGTTCGGATGATTGACAGCGAAGATCACTGGCGAATCGGGAACGCGATCGGAGCCGGCAACTTCGATCCTTCGAAAAAAAATGCGAGCGGTGACGCGGATGACCGCCGCGATCGCGCGACGGATCATGTCCGCTCGCCGCGCCAGGCGCCGTAGATCCAGATCAATCCAGCAACGACGATCGCAACCGGCACGATCAGAAATGCGCGCTCGAGCGAGGTCGCGTCGGAGATTTTCCCGATGATGGGCGGCGAAGGGATGTCGCCGAGGAAGTGCATCACGAAAACGGACAGGCCTAGAGCGGTCGCACGCTCGGCGGGCGCAACTGCATTGATGATCGCGGAGTTGACGGGGCCGGTGCTCATGAAAATCAGAATCTCGGCGATCACGATCGCCGTCAAAAACACGCCGCGCCTCGGATCGCTGAGCGCGACGTACGTGACCGGCGCGGCGAGCAGCGTGGCGATTCCGGAAACCCACAAGTACGACTGCTTCGATTTCTTGAGAAAGAGATCGCCTAACCAGCCGCCGGTGAACGTGCCGACTAATCCTGTCGCGAGCGCGATCGCGCCGAAGGTCTCGGTCGCTTGCGCTCCGGTCATCCCGCGTTCGCGTTCGAGAAACGCCGGCATCCAGAATGCGAGCGCGCCTAACGCGAAGGTGTAGGCGCCGTAACCGAGAACGGTCACGATGTACGGCCCGTTGCGGAAGAGACCCAGGTAGGTGTAGACGCCGGCTTTAGCCGGCGGGCTGAATCCAGCCGCTCCAACTTCATCATGAATGCCCCGCGGCGGATCGCGCACGAAGAGAACGAGCAGCGCCAGGATCAACCCGGGCAATCCGGCGATCCAAAAGGCGGCGCGCCATCCGAAATGTTCATTCATGAAGCCGCCCAGGACATAGCCAGCAGCCGATCCGACCGGAATCGCGCAGAAGAATATGGATAGAACACGACCGCGCTTGCTGAGCGGGAACGTGTCGGAGATCAGCGCGGGCGCAATCGTTCCATAGGCCGCCTCACCCACGCCCACGCCCGATCGCGCGATGAACAACGAAATGAATCCGCGCGCAAAACCTCCAAGCGAAGTCGCGATGCTCCATAGCGCCACGCCGACTGCGATGAGCGGCGGACGTGATTTGCGATCGCCGAGGGTTCCGAAGATTGGCGAGGTCAGCGTGTAAACAATCAAAAAACCTGTAGGAAGGAAACCGAGTTGCGTATCGGTCAAATGCAGCTCAGAGCGCCTCAGCGATTCGAGAACTGCCGAGACGATCCACCGGTCGACGTAGTTAAATAGATTGATGAACGTCAAGACCGTTAGGGCGTAGACCGCGGCGCGATCTTCTCGTTCGAAACTCACTGAGTAGGGAATCGTAATCAAGACAGCCCGTATCATGAAAGCTACCGGATGAAACGGCTCGCGCCATATCTCGCGTTTGTCGTGGGAATCGGTGTGACTGCGGGGCTCGTGCATCAGTTCAACGCCGCGCAACCGATCGGCATCCGCCTGACCCGCGCGCGGAGTTCGCTGCCGGCGATCGCCTGATTCTCTACAGCGATGGATTGATCGAGGCGATCGACGACGACGGTGAGCCATTCGGCTTCGATCGATTCGAGCGCGTGCTGCTCGACGCCGGCCACCTTTCGGCCGAGGGAATCAAGAAGACACTTCTCGGCTCGATTCGGAAGTTCACTCGCAACCGCCCGCCGGAAGACGATCAGACGTTGGTCGTCGTGTCATTTGATCGCGAGGCGGCGGGAGCGGAAGAGGTGGAGGCAGCCTACGCTACGGCAACCTGAATGCAGAACGCAGAACGCAGAACGCAGAATTGAGAAACCCGCCGCCCTTTCTTCGTTCTGCATTCTGCATTCTGCATTCATTTAGAATCTTCAGCCCATGGCCCAACCTGCCCACGACAAAATCATCTATTCCATGGCCGGCGTCTCGAAGTTCCATGGAAAGAAGCAAGTCCTCAAAGACATCTATCTCTCGTACTTTTACGGCGCGAAGATCGGCGTCATCGGTCTGAACGGATCCGGAAAGAGCTCGCTGCTGCGAATTCTGGCCGGCGTCGACAAGGATTTCATCGGCGAGACAGTCCTGTCGCCTGGCCACACCGTCGGATTTCTCGAGCAGGAACCCCAGCTCGATCCGACAAAAACAGTCCGTGAAATTGTCGAGCAGGGCGTGCAGCCGGTCATCGATCTCTTGAAAGAGTTCGACGAGATCAACAACGCCTTCGCCGATCCAGATGCCGACATGGACAAGCTGCTCGAGCGCCAGGCAAAGGTTCAGGACAAACTCGACGCCGCCGGCGCCTGGGACCTCGATTCAAAACTCGAGATGGCCATGGATGCGCTGCGATGCCCGCCGCCTGAAACATCGATCCCGATTCTCTCCGGCGGCGAGAAACGCCGCGTCGCGCTGTGCCGCCTGCTCCTGCAGGAACCCGACATTCTTCTGCTCGACGAGCCGACGAACCATCTCGATGCCGAATCGGTCGAGTGGCTCGAGAAACATCTGCAGCAATATGCCGGCACTGTCATCGCAGTCACGCACGATCGCTACTTCCTCGACAACGTCGCGGGATGGATCCTCGAGCTCGATCGCGGTCACGGCATTCCTTTCAAAGGAAACTATTCGTCGTGGCTCGAACAGAAAAGGACGCGATTGCAGCAGGAAGAGAAATCGGAATCGCAGCGGCAGAAGACTCTCGAGCGCGAGCTGGAATGGATCCGCATGTCGCCGAAGGGACGGCACGCCAAAGGAAAAGCGCGCATCACCTCTTACGAGTCGCTGCTGCATCAGGAGACGCAGCAGAAAATTCAGGAGCTCGAGATCTACATCCCGCCCGGCCCGCGCCTAGGACAAGTGGTGATCGAAGCCGACGACGTGCGCAAAGCGTACGGCGAAAATCTGCTCATCGATGAGATGACATTCAAGTTGCCGCCGGGTGGCATCATCGGAGTGATCGGTCCAAACGGCGCAGGAAAGACGACACTGTTCCGCATGGTCCTGGGTGAGGAAAAACCGGACGGCGGCACGATCGGCATCGGCGAAACCGTGAAGCTCGCGTACATCGATCAGAATCGTCCGCTCGATCCCGACAAAACGATTTTCGAGGAAATTACCGGCGGCTCGGATGTGGTACAGCTCGGGCCGCGCGAGATGGCGTCACGGGCGTACGTCGCGCGATTCAATTTCTCGGGACAGGATCAACAGAAAAAGGTCGGCATTCTGTCAGGCGGCGAGCGCAATCGCGTTCATCTCGCGAAGATGTTGAAGGAAGGCGCGAACGTGCTGCTTCTCGACGAGCCGACCAACGATCTCGACGTCAACACGCTGCGCGCGCTGGAAGAGGCGCTGGAGAATTTCGCCGGCTGCGCGATCGTGATCTCCCACGATCGCTGGTTTCTCGATCGCGTCGCGACGCACATCCTGGCCTTCGAAGGCGACTCGCGCGTGTTCTCGTTCGACGGAAATTACAGCGAATACGAAGAGGACAAAAAGAAACGCCTCGGTGTCGATGCCGCCCAACCACACCGGATTCGGTACCGGCAATTGACGCGTTAATTCGTCTATTTGAATTTTCGATGGGATATCAAGCAAGAAACCACTTTTAAGTTCTTGCGCTGCAGCAGGTTATGTTTTCAAAGGGTGGGCTGCCTCCGTGCAATAGAGTCGCGCGCAACTCTTGTCGGCAATACACATTAAATAAGGAGGAAAAATGAGGCTATTTGTCCGTCTCATCGCGCTGATGGCCGTCGCATTGCTCGCGGCGAGCGCATTCGCGCAAGGAACAGGTACAACCTCGTCGCTCAGCGGCACGGTTACGACCGGCGGTAAAGCGCTTCCAGGCGTCACGGTGATGATCACGTCGCCGTCGCTGCTCGGAACGCGCACAACAGTCACCGGCGAAGGCGGCGGATACAACTTTTCGTCGCTGCCACCCGGCGTCTACACGGTGAAGTTTGAGCTCGAGGGCCTGCAGAAGTCGTCGCAGAAGGTCACACTCTCGCTCGCCCAGCCGAGTACTGCAGATGCCGATTTGAAGGTCGCGACGGTGACGGAAGCGATCACGGTCACGGCGGCGGCACCGGCAGTGCTCGAGACGACCGAGGTGACGCGGAACTTCACGGCGAAACAGGTGGCGGAGCTGCCGGTGCGCCGGAACATTCGCGACACGGTTCTTCTCGCTCCCGGGACAAACTCGAACGGCCCTAACAATCAGATGACGATCTCCGGCGCGCCCTCCTACGACAACCTCTTTCTCGTGAACGGGGTCGTCGTGAATGAGAACCTGCGCGGTCAGCCGCACGATCTCTTCATCGAAGATGCGATCCAGGAGACGACTGTCATCGCGGCCGGTGGCATCTCGGCCGAGTACGGACGATTCACCGGCGGTGTTGTCAGCTCGATCACGAAGTCAGGTGGAAACGCGTTCAGCGGATCGCTGCGCGACACGATGACGAATCCGAACTGGATCGCCAAGACAGACTTCCGCGACTCGAAGGGAAACGCCGAGCCGGATCATCCGAGCATCCGCTCGAACGTCTACGAAGGAACGCTGGGCGGATTCGTACTGCGTGATCGTCTGTGGTTCTTCGGCGCCGGGCGCCATACGAAGGGCGCACCGGCGAATGGATTCAACGCCGCGCAGACCACGCTCGTGACGAACCTCGGATTTCTCAACACGATCAACGAGGATCGCTACGAAGGGAAATTGACGGGCCAGGTCACACAGAAGCACAGCCTCGTCGCGTCGTACCTCAAGGTCAAGACGACGGAGCTCAACAACTTCTTCGGATCGATCTACGATCTCAACAGCATCGTTCCTTCGCGCCAGCTCCCGAACTCGCTCAAAGCGCTCGCCTACAACGGAGTGCTCAGCGGCAACTGGCTGCTGGAAGGACAGGTCTCGCAGAAAAAATTCGCATTCATCAACAGCGGCGGATTGGACACCGATCGCATCAAGGGCACGCTCCTTCTCGACTCGAACGCGCGCTTCAACGCGCCGACATTCTGCGGCGTTTGCACACCCGAAGAGCGCAACAACGATTCGGCCGTCGCAAAGACGAGCTACTACCTGAACACGAAGAACATGGGCAATCACAGCTTCGTGCTGGGCGGTGAGCTGTACAAGGAGACGCGCCTGGTCAACAACCATCAGGAAGCGAGCGACTTCCGCGTGCAGTCGACCGGCACGGCCATCTTCCTGCCCGGCGACAGCACTCCCTATCCGCGTTTCGACGCCAGCACGATCCTTCGCTGGCAGCCGATTCTGGTGTTATCCACCGGCAGCCATTTCAAGACCAGGTCGGCGTTCGCGAATGACAAGTGGGACCTCAACAGTCATTGGAGCTTCAATGTTGGCGTGCGTTACGACAAGAACGTGGTGCACGACGCATCGGGCAATCTGGTTGCCGACGACAGCGCGTTTGCTCCGCGCCTCGGCGCCATGTTCGACGTCAAAGGCAACGGCCGCAGCCGCGTCAATATGAGCTACGCGCGCTACGTGACGAAGATCGTCGACGGCAACGTCGGCGGCGCCGCCAATGCCGCCGGAACTCCGGCGACATTCAACTACGCATACAAAGGACCGGCCGTCAACCCGATCGACAGCAGCGGCAAGATCATCGGTACGCCCGTCAATCCGCAGGA
>QHVX01000094.1:0-1470 GCA_003222375.1 Acidobacteriota bacterium | reverse complement strand
CGACAAGACGACCGGCCAGCTCACTGCGCCTAACGGCGTGACGAACGACCTGGCATATCTCGTCAACGACAACTCGTGGAGCAAACGCCATTACGAAGGCGTGCAACTCGACTTCGGGTATCGCCCCGGCCGGTGGAACTTCGGCGGCGGTTGGACAATCGCCAAGCTCACCGGCAACGACACAACCGAAAGCGATCTCACGGCATCGTCCCCGATCCAGGTTCCGACGCTCTACTATCCGGAGTATCTCGGTTACGCCAACTTCGCGCCGAGCGGATACCTGTACGGCGATCAGCGCCATCGCGGAAAAATCTGGGGCGGATACGACGTCCCGACGCCTCTCGGCCGGCTGAATGTTTCGGTCATCCAGAACGCCGACTCCGGTCGCGCCTACTCAGCCATCGGCACCATCGACGCCAGCGGCACGAACGCGAACTTCCGTTACGTCGGCGCGCCGACGAAGCCGTCGTATTACACGTTAGGTCAGCTCGGCACGTCTCACAATTATTACTTCAGCAAGCGCGGCGCGTTCCGCACTCCGTGGGTGACCGCGACTGATCTGGCGCTCAACTACGAGCTCCCGATTTCCAGAGCAGCGTTGTTCGTGCAGGGACAGGTGTTGAACATCTTCAATCAGTCGAAGGTCAACAACATCGTCCTCGGGCAGCTCGACACCGCGGTCATCACCAGCCGCTCTGCCGGCCTTGCGTCTGGTCTGAAGCCGTTCAATCCATTCACGGACACACCGGTCGAATGCCCGCGAGGCGCAGCGGCCAGCGTGTGCAGCCAGATGGGTGCGAATTGGCAGAAGGCTCCGACGTTCGGTCAGGGTTTGAGCAAGGACGCCTATCAGACGCCGCGTACGTATCGCGCTGCAGTTGGAGTTCGTTTCTAGGTCTCGATCACATTCCGATGTGAGCCCCGGTCGCAAGGTCGGGGCTTTTCAGTTCTGAGTGCTGAGTCCTGAGTTCTGAGTCACGCCCGCCCGGCTTCAGCACTTCGGACTCTTTTCAGGGTGGGTGTGACTCAGCACTGAGCACTCAGCACTCAGCACTCAATTCATTGAACCGGATGGGCGTCGCCGGATTTCTGAATCGATGTCTTGTACAATTGCCGTCAATTTCGGGGAAATTCTTGATTACAAAGAGGCATCGGAATGTGCTGGGCATGGCGGTCGACGTGCTTAGGAGTGGCAGCCTCCAGACAGTTCCATCTGGTGTACACCAATTTCAACACTTAGCAGAGGAGGATAGATGCAGACTCGGTTTCTAGTCACAACTCTGTTGTTGCTCCTGATTACCGGCGCCGTCTTCGCTCAGGGCGTGCAGACGGCCACACTCGAAGGTACGGTGACCGGCCCTGACGGCAACCCGCTACCCGGTGTGACGATCACCGTGAAATCGCCCGCGATGATGGGCGAACGCACCACGGTGACGCAGACCACCGGCGACTACATCCTTCCCGGGCTTC
>QHVX01000458.1 GCA_003222375.1 Acidobacteriota bacterium | reverse complement strand
ACAACGTCAGCGGACAGAATGTCTATCGCCGCGGCGTTCATGGATATGCGGTCCACGCCGAAGATGCCACCTACAGCGAGGAGCTGATCGGCTTGCAGCGATTCTTCGAGCAGCGTGACGTCGACTATCCATTTCAAAGCGCGCCCGACAGCGTCAGCGTCGATGCGAACAGCTCGCATACGGTAAAAAAAGTCTCGTTCAACGCCGCGAAGGATGTCGATTTGCGGCGGTTCGCGTTGATTCGATTGCGCGAGGGGAAGGCCGACGAAGCGAAGAAAGCGATCGATCGCGCAGTCATCAACGCGCCGTGCGAGAAGCGGCTTCCGAAGCGGCGCATCGGTGGATTACGGACTGTTCGCAGGACGATCTCGAAGCGCATCGCACCTATCAGGACGTCAACAGCGAGAACGGACGTCAGGAGGCGTTGCGCGAGGAGTACCGAAAGATGCTGAGCGCAACGCCCGAATCGGGTAAAGCGCACTACCTTTTCGGTCGCGTTGAAAAAGATTCCGCCTCGGCGGCAGCCCAGTACCAGGAAGCGATCCGGCTGGATTCCAAACTCATCTGGCCGCGCGTCGCTCTGGGTCGTTTCTATCAGACGATGGAGCGCTACGACGACGCGATGCAGGAATTCAACTCGGCCGTCGACATGGAAGGCCGCGATCCGTCGGTCGTCCTCTATTACGCAAGCGCGGCGATCGCGAGCGGAACGACGGACGCCGCGCTCGCGAAAGTCGACGGCATTCGAAAGTCGAATCCGCGCGATCTGGGCGCGACTCAGGCACGCTGGCTGCTGGCGGTGGCATCGAGCGACTGGCAGGGAGTTGCCGACGTCCAGAAGGCGCTGGTCGCTCGCGAATCGCTCGCGACGACGTGGTGGCGGAGCGTGAAGGTGTTGCGATTCAAGAACGATGCTTCCGTCGATGCCAGAATCGCAAACGGGTTGCAATCGCGCGAAGTGAGAGGCGTCGCACTTCAACTGCGCGCCGAGCGCCTCCTCGAGTCGGGCGATTTCGCGGCGTGCGCCCAGTTCATCAAGTCGAATGCGAAGGAGATCGACTCGACGACGTTGGCGATGTTGGATGCCTACACCGCTGCCGGTTTTCTCCTTCAAGGCAACAAGGCCGAAGCCGACGGATTGCTCACCGCGGCCAGGCGTGCGATCGGCGACGTTCCGAGGAGCACGGGCGACCGACTTGCAGAGGCAGTCATCGGCGGATTGCGAGGCAGCTTGTCGGTGGATGCGGTCATGTCCGTCGCGCGCGAAACCGATGCCATCGCGCACGGTTGGTTCGTCGCCGGCGTACGCGCCGCACAGTCGGGGGATCGGACGCGCGCGTCGCAGGATTTTGCGAAGTGCGCGCGCGCGGCATCGGATCTCGATTTTCCGTATCTCGAGGTGAAGGCCTTCGCAGCGAAGATGAAGTCATGAAGAACCTGAGCGCCTCGAAACGCTAGACGCATGGACATCCGCCGAGACGTTCCGTACGGCGATGGACTCAGCATGGATATTTACGGCGCGGAATCGGATTCTGCCGTCGTGATCGTGGCCGGTTATGCCGGCAACTTCAAGGAAATGGCATCAGCCATCTCGAAGGCGCAGTTGATCGCCGCGTCCGGACTCACCGCGATCACGTACGCGAATCGAGATCCGATGGCCGATTTGCGCACCCTGCTGCAACTGCTCAGCACGAAAAAAGTGGGCCTCTGGGCAAGCTCTGGAAATGTTCCGGTCGCGCTTTCGGCGGTTATGGATCAACGCGTTCAATGCGCCGCACTTTGTTATGGCTACACCTTCGACGCCGCTGCCGCCGCAGAGAAATTCGGATTCGTCGACGCATGCGCCGGAAAATCGGTCGATGATCTTCCCGACGACGTTCCTCTCTTCATTGCACGAGCGGGATCTTCCGATCACGATGGTGAATCACGCGAACGGGCCGCACGCATTCGACCTGCTCGATGACAGCGAGACGTCGCACGAGATCCTTCGGCAGATTCTCGCGTTTCTAAGATTTCACCTGACGCCGTCGCGCAGCTCTTCGAAATGAATCGCACGCACAGCGGTCGATCCGGGTGTGATCGAGTCGGTGTAGGGCGGCAAACCTAGGTTGAGGCGGGAGCGGGCTTCGTCGAGTTTGGAGCGCAGCTCGGTCAAATGGATAGCGCGGATTACTGAAGGCGTTGAATCCGTGAACGTGAATGCGCCGATCGTGGCCAGAACTCTCACCGCGTTGACGGCAGCGCGCAGTTGCATGAGATGTTCGCTCTTCACGACAACGCCGGCAGTCAGCGGCTCGTCACTGAACATGACGGTGGTCGCGAGGTCCGGCGTGCTGAATGCGCCGAACGTCGCGCCGGATGCAGCGCGCACCTTGTACAGATAGGCAGTCGTCTCGCCGACGCCCGAATCATCGAGAGACGTCACGTCGACTGTGCCGACGGTCGAAAATGTAGATCCGTCCGCGCTGCGCACGACTTCGTATCCGTCAGCACCCGGAACTGATGACCACGTCACGTGCACCGAGCGCGGCGCAGTTGCGGTGGCCGTCACCGTTAGCGGATAGCCGAGGTCATAGCGGAATCCGCCGGTCGCGGTGCCGCCCACTGTGGTCACAACAACGGTCACCGGGCCTAATGATGGTGCGGGCGGCGTAGTGACGGTGATCGACGCGCTGTTACTGGCCGTGATTGTCGCGGTGGGTCCGCCGAAGGTCACGGATACGGGATTGGCGAGGTTCGTTCCCGAGATCGTGACCGCCTCGCCACCGTTCGAACGTCCCGCGGCAGGCGCGATCGTCGTGATCGTCGGAGCGAGCGGGTCGTCGATCGCCAACACGCGGCCGCTGGTGTAATCCACGACGTACAACTCGCCGCTCAGATCCTCTCCGAAGGCGCTGATGGAGAACGGCGCGTCGTACAACGGCGTCGGGCTCCAGCTTCCGTCCGGCTGTCGCGTCGCGCCCCAAATCATGCCGTTGCAGTAGTCGCCGTAAAAATACACGCCCCGCAGACGCGACGAGCGCGAGCCGCGATAGCGATAGCCGCCGGTCACCGAGCACGCGCCGTTCGTGTGGGTATATTCGATCACCGGCAGAACGAGCCCCGATTGATCGCA
>QHVX01000457.1 GCA_003222375.1 Acidobacteriota bacterium | reverse complement strand
AACGTCGACGCCGAAAAAACCGCGTGGCTGTGCTGGAGCCGCATTCGTCAGCTCGCTGAGAAAGAGCCTGACGTCCCGGCGACTCTGGTCGCGGATTTCACGCGCATCGAGCGCGACGAGCAGCGCCACGGCGATCTGTTCGAGTTATTCGCCAGGACGTTCGATGAAAACGATCAACTGGCAGAGGGTCAATCGGCGGCGAAGCTCGCCGACGGCATCGCAAAGATCGGACAGGAGTTTTTGCCGCGCAGAATGCGCACGCAGTCGGCGATCGATGCGCCCCTCGGCAGCGTCGGCGACGTCTTCGTCGTCCATGGCAGCGATAAGGAACAAGCGTTCAATCAGATTTTGAACGACGCGGGACTGCTATCGGCGATCGACGATCGCGCCTCGCGGCTCGGCAAGCGTCGCGATCAGATGGTCGTGGCGATCAAGCCGACGTTCATGCTCGGTTACAACCACAAGGACCCGTCGGTCGTCACCGACCCGAAGGTCCTCGAGCAGCTCGCGCGATTTCTTCACGCATCCGGCGTGCCTGACGTGATCGCGATCGAAGGGCCGAATATCTATGACGAGTTTTACGAGAAGCGATCGGTGCGCGACGTGGCGCAGTATTTCGAATTTTCGTCGCCGTCGTATCGCCTCGTCGATGCGTCGCAGGATCAAGTCGAGCATCCGTACACGCGCGGGATGGCGCAATACACGGTCAGCCGCACCTGGCGCGACGCCGACTTTCGCATCTCGCTTGGAAAGATGCGCAGCCACCCGGTCGAGCTGGCGTATTTGACGCTCGCCAACATCGAATGGCTCGGCGCGCGATGCGATCAATTCATTTTCTGCGAGCGGCAGGCGCAGCGTGAGACCGCCATCATGATGCTGCTCGATTCATGTCCGCCACATTTCGGAATTCTCGAAGCGTGGAACAACGTGCCCGATGGTCTGGTCGGCGTGATGGGATGCAAGAAGCCGCGCTCGCCGATGCGGTTTTATGCCGGCCGCGACGCGCTGGCGGTCGATGTCGTCGCGGCGCGACACATCGGCATCCGCGATCCGCGCGATTCGAGCGTGCTGCGCGCGGCGTTCCACTGGTTCGGCGCCGACGATGCGCAACCGAAAGTCATCGGCTGCGACGATCCGGTCACGCCGTGGAAGAGTCCCTATCACAGCGAAGTCTCGACGTTCCTCAGCCTGATCGCGTATCCGACCTACGTGTTAGGCAGTGGTCGGGGAAAACTGTTCGTCCCTGAAATGGACGAACGCGCGTTTCCGCCGCTCGAGCGGCCGTCGATGCCGCTGCGCGCCGCGCGCCGCGCCGTGCAGACGATGATCGGGCTGCGACTCGGGCGATGAAGGTCGCGATCGTCGGGGGTGGGGTGGGTGGGTTGGCGGCGGCCACCCGACTGGCGATCCTCGGACATCGCGTGCAGATTTTCGAGGCCCGCGAAGATGTCGGCGGGTCTCGAATGGGCGTTCGAGAAACTCGGCCTCGATATCGGCGTGCTGCGACTTCAACGGATGGAGGATTTCTACGAAGTCGGCCCTCACCCGGCCTTCGGCCACCCTCTCCCGCCGGGAGAGGGCCGGGGTGAGGGGCGTCGTATCCACGTGTACTTGGATCTCGACCGCACGGTCGAGGCGATGGGCGCAGCCGGCGCGGCGTACAAACAATTCGTAATGGAAATGAATGCGATACGAACGCGCCTCGAGCCGCTCTTGCGGATTTCACATCCCAATCTTCTCGAGCTGGCGCGCCGCGGCTCGCTGAGTTTGGCCCCGTTTCTTTTTCGCACACTGGGCAGCGTGGTGAGCAAACTGCCTCGCGAAATCGTCGATGCCGTCACGATCTGGTCGCACATCGCCGGTCAGCCGATCGATCAGGCGCCGAGCGCGATGGCATTCGTGCCGGCGCTGATCCACTGCGTCGGCGCGTTTGTTCCCGCGGACGGCATGCGAGCGATTCCGCAAGCGCTCGCTGAGAATGCCCGCCGCGCCGGCGTCGAGATCCATTGCGGGAAACCGATACACAAGATAGCGGACCTAGAGTGCGACGCGGTCATCTCGAATTACAACGGGATCGGCACATACGATGAGCTGGTCGACACTCCGGATCGCATTCGGAAGAAGCTGCGCGCGATGCCGCTGCAGTCGCCGGGACTTTGTGCGTATCTGAAAGCGAAGAGCAGCGGTGGACCGTATCTGCGGTTTCGCGTTAACCGAGGACTGCAGTTGCGGGTCACGACAAAAGACACGGTGCGGATGATCATGCCGTTCGATCGCAACACCAGCGAGCAAGAACAGTCGGCGGAGCTGCAGCGCATGCTCGGCGATCCGTGGTGGCGCGACGGGCTGAGCGATGTGAAGCTCCTGCATTCGCGAACAGTGCGCGGTTGGGGCCGCGAGATGCATCTCTATCGCGACAGCATGAATCTCGCGATGACGCGACAGATGATGTTGCGTGGGCGCCTGCCGCATCGCAGTCCGTGGATCAAAGGGTTGTATCTCGCTGGCGCCTCCACGCATCCGGGGCAATGGGTCAGCTTCTGCGCGATCTCCGGAATTCTGGCTGCCGAAATGTTGCACGCCGATCATGCTGCCGGTTCGATTTGAGGACGTGCAGGGAAAGCGCGTCCGCTTTTTTCGGAGCGGCCGCGGCCCGAC
>QHVX01000111.1 GCA_003222375.1 Acidobacteriota bacterium | reverse complement strand
CTTCCTGTTTCCGGGCGCGAAGATGTGGAAGACCGAGCCGGCGCGCTATACGAATCGCATCGAAGTGTGCGGACTGTATTGGCACTTCGTCGATCTGGTGTGGATCTTTCTTTTCCCGTCGCTGTATCTGATGTAGGAGATTGCATGACCGAACAGGCGGTGACCGAACATGTTGCACCGGAAGCCCACGAGCACGCCGGTGTCCATGATCCGAACGCGCACCACAGTCCGGAAGAGATCAAAAGGGAAATCCGCGTTTATCTGATCGTCTTTGGCGCGCTGGCCGTTCTGACCGCAGTGACGGTATACGCATGCTACGGACTGAAGATGCCGCCACATATCGCAATCGCGATCGCGCTCGTCATCGCATGCACAAAAGGTTTTCTCGTCGCGGGCTTTTTCATGCATCTGCTGTCGGAGAAGAAGCTGATCTACTCGGTGCTGGGGCTGACTGTGTTTTTCTTCGCAGTGCTGTTGTGGGGTCCGTGGCACCACTTCGTCGACATGATCGGACACAAATGAATGTCGCTGCGCATCTTCCACGTCATCTTCATCACGGTCTCGATCGCGCTGACGCTGTTCGTCACGATCTGGGGCGTGCGGGAGTACATGGCGACGCGGAACGGCAGTGCGCTCGCGCTGGCGATCGTGTTTCTGGCCGGTGGCGTGGCGCTGGTGTTGTATGCCGGCAAGGCATTTCGAAAGTTGAAGGATTTGTCGTGAAACGTCATCCTGAGTCGCGCAGACGACGAAGGATCTCGTCGACGAGATCCTTCGCTTCGCTCAGGATGACGATTGCGCTCTCTCTGATATCTGTCCCCCAAATCGCCCACGCCTGCCCCGTCTGTTTCGGTGGACCGAATTCCATCTCGAAGGGAATGGACACCGCGATCCTGTTTCTGCTGTCGTGCGTCGGACTCGTGCAGATCGGATTCGTCGCGCTGTTTTGGAGCTTCCGGCGCCGCGCGAAGGAGCTGCAGCGCCGCCGCGAGCAATTCCATCTCATCGAGGGAGGTCTGCGGTGAGGGACTACGTAAAGGAGATTCTCGGGCAGTGGATGCCGCCCGATTACTCCGCGCACGGCTGGCAGGTCGATCGAATCATCTACATCACCCACTGGCTGATGTTCGTCCTGTTCTTCTTTTGGAGCGCGTACTTTCTTTACGTGCTGTACCGCTACAACGCCAAACGACATCCGAAGGCGAGCTATCACGGGATGCAGTCGCATTGGTCGACCTGGAGTGAGGCCGGTGTGGCGGTAGTGGAGGTCGTCCTGCTGGTGGCCTTCTCCATTCCAGGCTGGTATCAGTGGAGCAAGCGCGTCGAAAAAGAAACGAATCCGCTGGAAGTGCGCATCATCGGCGAACAGTTTGCGTGGAACGTCCACTATCCGGGCCCCGACGGCAAGTTCGGTCGCACGCTGGTCAATCTGGTGACGTCGACGAACCCGATCGGTCTCGACATGAGCGATCCGGCCGCGAAGGATGACGTCGTGTCGCTGAACAATCTGCATCTGGAAGTGAATCGGCAGGCGCTGATTCACGTGACGTCGAAAGACGTGATCCATAGTTTCAAATTGCCGGTGATGCGCGTCGAGCAGGACGCGATCCCCGGAATGGATGTGCCAATCCACTTCACTCCGATTCGAACGACGAACGGCGATCGATGGGAGATCGCCTGCGCGCAGTTGTGCGGCCTCGGCCATTACCGCATGCGCGGTCAAATCTACGTCGAAACCAAAGCGGATCTGCAGAAGTGGATGAGCGAGCAGCCGAAAGTTCAGTGATGTTCGAAACCGCGAGACCGCGAACCCCCGAGACTCCGCAACCGTGGTTGCGACGCTTCACGAAGCTGGTCGCGGCGTCGACGCTCTTTCTCATCTTCGCCGGCGCGATGGTGACATCGACCGGTTCCGGTCTCGCCGTTCCCGACTGGCCGCTGTCATACGGACAACTGATGCCGCCGATGGTGGGCGGAATCTTCTACGAGCACGGGCACCGGATGGTGGCAGCGACCGTCGGCTTCCTGACAGTCATCCAGGCGATCTGGCTGCAGCGCCGCGCCCGCAAGCGGATTCTCCGGATCCTCGGATGGACTGCGGTCGGCGCCGTCGTTGCGCAAGGCCTCCTTGGCGGCCTGACCGTTCTGCTTCTTCTGCCGCCCGCGATTTCGATCGCGCACGCGGGCCTGGCTGAGATTTTCCTCTGCCTCAATTTCTCGATCGCGTTTTTTGCGTCGCGCTGGTACGACGACCTCACCGCGATGGAAAAGGGCGATGCGCCCATCGCAGGGACGACCGCGCTGGTGGGATTGGTCTACGCGCAGATTCTCATCGGCGCGCTGATGCGCCATCTGCACGCGGGGTTGGCAATTTCGACCTTTCCGGGGCCGATCTTGCCACCGGTCAATTCATTGCCGGTCATCGTAAATTTCGCGCATCGCGTTGGCGGAATTGCCGTGGCGATGGCAGTCATCGCGCTCTTCATCCGATTGCTGCGCTTCGATTCGCGCCATCCGCTCCGCCAGCTCGCGACGCTGCTCGTGATGGTCGTGCCCGCGCAGATTTTGTTAGGCGCATACACGGTCTGGAGCGGCAAGCAGCCGGTGATCACGAGCCTGCACGTCGTCACCGGCGCGTTCACGCTGGCGCTCTCGCTGCTGCTGGCATTGACCGCCCGAACGATCGGCTGGCGCTCTTCATCGCATCAAATCAAAGACTACCTCGCGCTCTCCAAGGCCCGCATCGTCGCGATGGTCCTCGTCACTACGGCGGCGGGATATCTCTTCGGCGCAGCGCACATCAACGTCGTGCTGTTGATCAACACGCTCATCGGGACAGCGCTGGTGGCGGCAGGAACGAACGCGCTCAATCAGTACGTCGAGCGCGACCTCGACGCGAAGATGCAGCGGACGTCGCATCGTCCGCTGCCCGACGGCCGCATCACGCCGCGCGCGGCGCTGCTGTTCGCGTCGACGATTTCCATCATCGGAACGCTGTACCTCGCGATCTTCGTGAATCTGCTGACCGCGCTCCTCGGCGCGATCACGCTGGTGACCTACATCTTCATCTACACGCCGCTGAAGCGGATCTCGCCGTCCTGCACGGTCATCGGCGCGATTCCGGGCGCAGTGCCGCCACTCATGGGCTGGACCGCCGCCACCGGCGCGCTCTCCCTCGGCGGGTGGATCGCGTTTGCGATTGTCTTCTTGTGGCAACTCCCGCACTTCATGGCGATCAGTTGGATCTATCGCGAGGACTACGACCGCGCCGGCTTCGCGATGCTCTCCGTTCGCGATTCCGACGGTTCGGCAACCGCGCGGCAGGCGCTGTTCTACAGCGTCGCGCTTCTGATCCTCAGCGCATTTGCATTCCCGCATGCGCGCGCAGCCGCCATGCTGGCGGCAGCGCTGCTCGTCGTCGCGAGCATCGCGTTCCTGCGTCATCGGACGCCGCGCACGGCACGCCGTCTGTTCATGACTTCGAATGTTTACCTCATCATCGCGATGGCGTTGCTGGCAGCGACGTGCTCGCATCAATCCGATCTGCCGAAGCTCTTCCACGTCCCGAACGCCACGCTGGTGAGCGAGGCGAACAAGCCGACGTCCCTCGATGCCATGAAGGGCAACGTCACGGTCTACGACTTCATCTTCACGAACTGCGCGGGAACGTGCCCCATGATGACCGCCACCATGCGCCGGATCACGACGAAGATCGACAAGGATGCGCCGGTGCGCTTCGTCTCCATCAGCGTCGATCCGCAGCGCGACACGCCCGAGAAACTGCGCAGCTACGCATCGAGAGTGCGCAACGATCCGCGCTGGGTCTTTCTGACCGGCGACGCCAGAACGATCACCGACCTTTCGGTCAACGGCTTCAAGCTCGCCGCCAGCGGATCGACATCGGAAGCCGTGCTGCACAGCTCGAAGTTCGCGATCGCCGACAAGCACGGCGTGATCCGCGACTACTACGGCGCCACCAACGACGACTCCGTCGAGCACGTCACCACCGTCGTCCACGATCTCTTGCGCGAGGATTAGTGGACCTGATGCGGGTTCTCCCCGCGATCAACGCGACTTTGAACGCCATCACAGGCGTGCTTCTGATCACCGCCTACATTCTGATCAAGCAAAAGAGAATCGCGTTGCATCGGTGGTTCATGATCGCCGCATGCATCACGGCGCTGACTTTTCTCGCCTGCTACGTCCTGAATCACTATTTGCGGCACGGCATCGTGACGCGGTTCACGGCCACCGGACCGATTCGTCCGATCTACTTCACGATTCTGATCTCGCACACGATCCTCGCCATCACCATCGTCCCGCTCGTGATCATCACATTGCGCAACGGCCTGAAGATGCGCGTGATGCAGCATCGCCGCATCGCGAAATGGACCTTTCCGCTGTGGATGTATGTGTCGGTCACCGGCGTCCTGGTGTACTTTTTCCTCTACCAGTGGTACCCCTCGAGTTGATCATCGATGCCTACGAAGGGCCTTACCGCGAGGCATTTCTGCATCTGTTGCGGACAACGCCTGCACCCTACTCGCGCATGCAATTCGTTCCCGGTCATATCACTGCGAGCTGTTTCATCATCGATCGCGCCGGACGGTTGTTGCTGCATCATCACCGCCGGTTGAATCGCTGGCTGCAGATGGGAGGTCATCTCGAGCCGGGCGAGGATCCCGCCGAAGCCGCGCTGCGCGAAGGCGCCGAGGAATCGGGCTTGCACGATTTATCGTTGGTCGCAGACGCAATTGCCGATCTCGATGTCCATCGCATACCGGAAGGCCGCGGGGAACCGGAGCATCGGCATTACGATGTGCGCTACATTGCGCTGACCCAGTCGGCGGATTCGATCGCGGCCGACGCGCGTGAATCGAATGCGCTGATGTGGTTTGATCTCGATCGAGCTGCCGCGTTGATGCGGGGAGAGGAATCGTTGCGCGTGATTCAGAAGATTCGGAGACTGTTCTGATGGCGTCGCTCATGGATAGCGACCTCGATCCCGATCCGTTTGCGCAATTCGCGCGATGGTTCGATGACGCCAGGGCAGCCATCAAGGAGTTGCCGGAGTGCATGATGCTGGCGACAGCCAGCCGGGAAGGGGAGGTCTCCGTCCGCGCCGTGCTGCTGAAAGAGTTCGACGAGCGCGGCTTCGTTTTCTACACGAACTACAACAGCCGCAAGGGCGCGCAGATCCACGAAAATCCGCGTGCAGCGCTGGCGTTCTGGTGGCCGGCGCCGCTCGATCGGCAGGTTCGCATCGAGGGGGCAGCAGTGCGGGTGACCGAGGAGGAGTCGGATGCCTATTGGGCGACGAGGCCGCGTGGCAGTCAGCTTGGCGCGTGGGCATCGGAGCAGAGCAAAGTCATCGCCGGACGCGGCGATCTCGACGCGCGCTTCGAGGAGCTCTCGAAGTGCTATCGCGAAGGCGCCATCCCGCGTCCGCCGCACTGGGGCGGCTATCGCGTCATTCCGATCCTCTTCGAGTTCTGGCAGGGACGTTCCGACCGGTTGCACGACCGGTTTGCATACCGTTTGCGGGATGCGAAGGATTGGGTAATCGAAAGGCTTTCGCCGTGATGGTTGTCGAGTTGTCGGGTTGTCAGGTTATCGCGCTATGACAACTCGACAACCCGACAACCTGACAACTTCATGAAAAAACGGATCCTCTTCCTCTGCACCGGCAACGCCGCACGAAGTCAGATGGCGGAAGGACTGGCGCGCGCTTTTTACAGCGACAAGATCGATATCGTCTCGGCCGGATCGCGGCCGTCGGGCTTCGTGCATCCCAATGCCATCCGCGCACTGGCGGAGATCGGCATCGACATCAAAGACGCTCAGTCGAAAGCTGCTGATCCGTTTCTCTCCGAACCGTTCGATGTCGTGGTGACCGTCTGCGATTCGGCCGCGAAAGATTGTCCGCGCTGGCCCGGCGCCAGGCGCATCGAGCATTGGTCGATCGAGGACCCATCGTGGAGCGGCTACCCGGCTTTTGTCGCGACGCGCGACGATCTGGCGCGGCGGATCGAGCACCTCGTCGGAACTCTATGAAACGCGCCGTCGTATGTTTGTTTCTGGTTTCCTGTGCGCACATGACTCCATCGTTCATCGACGGACCGCAGGGCAGATTGCATGTCGATGACGGCGGTCGCGGCAGCGGCGTGCCGGTCCTCTTCGTGCACGGCAACACCGGCAATCTGACGCAGTGGCGCGCGCAGCTCGATCATGTGCGGCAGGCGCGCCGCGCGGTGGCGTTCGATCTGCGCGGCATGGGGCAGTCGGAGCCGGCGCGCAACGGCGATTACTCGATCAATGCGATGGTCGACGACGTGGAAGCCGTCGTCGATGCCGTGAAACTTCGCCGCTTCGTCATCGTCGGCCATTCGTACGGCGGCACCGTCGTCGCGGCCTATGCCGCGCGTCATCCGGAAGTCGCCGGCGTGGTTCTCGCCGATTCCGCCGGAAACGTCAAAATCGATCCGAAGCAGGCGAATGCCTTTCTCGACAGTATTCGGGCGAACAGGGATGCGGTCGTGCCGCAGTGGTTCGCGCCGATTTTGAAAAACTCGCGTG
>QHVX01000115.1 GCA_003222375.1 Acidobacteriota bacterium | reverse complement strand
TGGAATCAGGGACATCTCGAGGGGGCGAAGCTCGTTCCACTGGGGAAGCTGCTTCGCAATCTCGATGCGATTCCGCGCGATCGCGAGGTCGTTCTCTACTGCCGCTCAGGGAGTCGAAGCGCGCACGCCCTCGAGTTGCTGCGCGGTGCGGGCTATCACCGCGCGAAGCACCTCAAGGGTGGCATTCTCGCCTGGCAACGGGATGTCAGTACGGGTCTCAGCCCGTGCTAACGCACCGTCACCGCGGGCTGCTGCGAGGGCGGCGGCGGTGGCAACGTCGCCGGCTGATTCACCAGATCCGTGTATTCGAACAACGCCGTCGATAGATACCGCTCACCGGCGTCGGGAAGGACCGCGACGACGCGCTTTTCTTTGCCGAGTTTCTTTGCGGTCTGCAGGGCGGCGTAAGCGACCGCACCTGACGAAATCCCGACGAAGATCCCTTCCTCTTTCGCGAGCCGGCGCGCGGTCTGTACCGCTTGATCGAATGTCACGTCGAACACTTCATCGACGACTTTTGCATCGTAAATTGCCGGCACGAAGCTCGGTCCGATGCCCTGAATCTTGTGCGGTGTGAATCCGCCGCCTTTCAGCACCTGCGCCTCGACCGGCATGACAGCGACGATCCTGGTGTTCGGGCTGCGCTTCTTCAGCACTTGTCCGATGCCGGTAACCGTGCCGCCGGTGCCGACGCCCGCCACAACCGCGTCGACCTTGCCGCCGGTGTCGCGCCAGATCTCTTCGGCCGTCGTCTCGCGATGAATCTTCGGGTTGGCTGGATTGTCGAACTGCTTCGCGCGCCATCCGCCGGGGGTCTTGGCCGCGATCTCTTCGGCGACGCGCAACGCCTCGGGAAGTCCCTTCGTCCCCGGCGTCAAAACGAGCTCGGCACCGAGAGCCTGAAGAAGCTTGCGGCGCTCGACGGAAAACGTGTCGGGCATGACGAGGATGCACTTGTAACCTTTCGCCGCCGCCACGAACGCGAGGCCGATGCCGGTGTTTCCGCTCGTCCCTTCGATGATCGTGCTCAGCCCCGGCTTGATCTCGCCACGCTTTTCGGCGTCGTCGACCATCGAGATCGAGATGCGGTCCTTCACCGACGAGAGCGGATTGAAGGCTTCCAGCTTGACGATCACTTCCGCTCCGCCGCTCAGAACGCGATGGAGACGGACCATGGGAGTGTTGCCGATGAGCTCCGTGATGTTGTCGTAGATCTTCCCGTGTTGCATAGGTCCTCCGCGATGATGTAAGTGAGCGGCGAAGCCTATCACGCGGCCGTGCTGGCTTCGCCGAGATACCGGTACCCAATCTTCGCCACCGCGACGATCACCGCTGCCTCGGTGCCCACCGCTTTTTGCAGCTTGCGGCGCAAACGCGTGACGTGCGTGTCGACGGTGCGGCTGTTGAGATTGAGATCGACGCGATAGTTCCAGACGCGCGACAGCAACTCATCGCGCGGAACGACGCGCTCCTTGTTTTTGAAGAGGTACATCAGAAGATCGAACTCTTTGGGTGAGAGTTTCAGGCGTTGATTGCGCGCCGAGGCCTCGCGGGTGGAAGGATCGAGCTTGATCAGATCGTCTTCGCAAACGACGCGGGCGGCGGTGGTCGCTTCGCTTCGCCGCATGACGGCATCGATGCGCGCGAACAGCTCCTGCAGGCCGAACGGCTTCGTGACGTAGTCGTCCGCGCCGCCGCGGAGTCCGCGCACCTTGTCCGTTTCCTGGCCGCGCGCGGTCAGCAGAATGACGGGCACCTTCGAGTATTTGCGGATGTGATCGAGCACTTCGAAGCCGCTGCGCTTGGGCAGCATCAGGTCGAGCAGAATCAGATCGGGCTGCTCGGAGTGAAAGAGGCGAATCGCTTCCTCGCCATCTCCGGCCTGCACGGTTTCGTAATTTTCGAGCCGGAGATTGATCTCGAGTCCCTGCCGCAGTCCGGCCTCATCCTCAACGACCAGAATTTTCGTCATGATCTGCTCCCGATTTCTGGTAATACGTTTAACGCCGGAAGGGGTTCCGCGACACGCGAGCTTTCCCGCGGGAAGAGCAGGCGGAACGTCGAGCCGATTCCGGGCGTCGACTCTACCTCCACCCGCCCGCCGTGCGACACCATGATCTGCTGCACCAGCGTCAGTCCGAGGCCGGCGCCGCGGCGCGTCTGGGTATCGGAGAATTGTGCACGATAATATGGATCGAAAATACGTGACAAATCCGTGGAGGCGATGCCGATGCCGCGGTCCCGGACCTCGATCACGACATGATCGGAGACCTGCCGCAGGGCGATCGCGATGAACTTGATGTCGCCGGAGTACTTGACGGCATTGTCGATGAGGTTGACGACTGCGCGCTCGACCGCGTCGCGGTCCCACAACTGCTCGTCGACCGCCTCTTCGATCTGAACGGTGATCTCGAATCCGCGGCTCTTGATCCACGATTCGTAGGTCGAGATCAGCGACGTCAGGAGGTCGCGCGGGCGCACCGGCGTGAACGCCAGCGCTTTCGTGCTGCGATTCTGGATCCGTGCGACGTCGAGCACGTTCTCGACCATGTGCGAGAGGTGCAGGACCTCGCGGAGCACCGCGTCCTCGATTTCGGCGCGCTGCTTCTCGGTGAGCTTCGAGCTGCGTTTGAGCGTTTCCGCGCCCAACCGGATCATCGACAGCGGCGTCCGCAGCTCGTGCGATACGTTCGCGATCAGCGCGCCGCGCAATTTCATCGTCTCTGCTTCGCGCTTGAGACCACGCATCGCCAGGTACGCGCCGAGGGCCGTCAAAACGAGCGCCGCCACGCTGACCCAGATGCTGAAGTAGCGCGCATTCTCCCATCCCGACGTGCCATAGGCCGTGCGCACGAATGCCCGGATCGAATAGCCCTGCAACGGCGGCGCGAGCGGCGCGACGTACGTGAACCCGTCGGTGAGCCTCGCCTCGCCGTGGCGCGACGGCGTCGTGACGATCGCGAGCTGCGCCTGCGGATCGCTCTGCGAACGCTGCATCAGCGGCTGTTGATGCAGCACCGGCCGCACGTGCTCCACCAGCCGCGCAGGATCGTACGTGTATCGCACCAGACCGCTCGACGTGTAGAACTCGCGCGTCAGCTTCGCAGCAGCCGTCGCTCTGTTCGGCGGCTCGCTGACGAAGATCGAATGCGTCGGATCCGAATCGGGAACGTAGATCGCCGACGTGATCCACTCATTGCTCTTGAGCCACTGCGAAAGCATCTCGGAATCGGGATTGGGCGTCTTCCGCTCGAGCTGCTGCCACTCCTCGGATGCGTCGAAGATTCCGTTGCGAACCGCGGAGTCGATACGACGCGCCGTGATGTCGGCAGCGTAACCGGCGTACTGCATCGCCAGCGTGTTGACGCCGTCCTCGAGCCGCGCCGATAGCTCATACGAGCGCCAGGCAAGCACACCGAGTCCGACGGAGATGATCAGGAACGAGAGCAGGATGGAGACACGAATTGAACGGAGCATGCGTCTTCCATCACGGCTGCGGCGGCGCCGACGCGACGATCGCATGCGCCTCGGCGAGATGTTGCGCGACGATCTTGTCGATCTGCGCTTTGGTGTAGGGCTCCATCCGCAACTCGATCTTCTTCAGGATTCCGTCGCGCTGTACGATGATCCACAGGCGGCCGGTCTCTTTGGCGTCCGTCAGGATTTTTTTGAAGTCCTGAATCGTGGCGTCTTTCGTCGATTTGCCATTGACCGCCATGAATCGATCGCCCGGCCGGAGGTTGGCGCGATCGGCCGGTCCTTCCTCGACGACCGATTTCACCGAAAGGCCGGGGTTCAGTTCTTGAAGTTGAACGCCAAGATAGCGACGGCCGGAAAGCATCTGACGGATGATGCGCTCACATTCCGCAGGAGGCGTCGTGCATTTCGGTTTTTTGTCGTCCGCATGAGCGGTGACGATGAGAAAAGACACGGCAGCGATGACGACAGAAAGCGTTCGAGTGCGCATTTGCTGAGGCAGGTTCCTTGACCGGCGACCCAATGTAAGCCGTTGTGACCGCAGTGAGAATAACAAAATAGAAAATGTGCAACGAATTCCAGGCAATTACCGGTGCGAGGCCCGGCGGCGGGCGGGAGTGGGCGCGGGGGGCGGCGGGGTGTCGGGACCGAAGACTCGGAGCGAGTAACGGTCTGCAATCACGAGCTTTCCCTTCTTGACGGCAAGCTGGCTGGGGGAGATCGGGCGGATCCCGGTCGCTGCAACCGACGGCTTCATCGGGTTCGTCAGATCCATCTTGTCGAGCGCGCCAGGCCTGGCCAGGTAGGCGGCGTCGTCCTCAGCCACGATGATGTTCACCAGCGCCGTCGGCGTGAAGCTCGTCTCCAACGGATTCCGCGGGTCGGCCAAACTGTAGACGCGCACTCCCGACAAGGTCTGCACCACGAGCAGCTGAGGATGATTCTCGGTCAGCGAGGCAACCTCGCTGTAAACCGGACCGATGACGAAGCTCTGCGTGATGCGGGGAGTTTGCGGGTCCGCGATGTCGATGGCGTCCAGCGCCACTTGCCATCCGACAGCGTACGCGACATCGCTGCCATCGGTCGTCAGATCGAAGAAATGTTGCTTCACACCTCCGATCTGTACCGGCTCGGCGAAGTTCGCGAAATCGAGGACGTGGAATCCGGAGTATTGGTTGGCTTCCACGATCAGGTTCCGCGCGAAGTCGGCGGCGCTCGGGATGCCGCCGCGCGTGCGAAAGACCTTCAGCACCTTGGGAGCATAGGGGTCGCTGACATCGATGAGATGAACGTTCGTCCTCCCGAACGTGATCGCTTGATTCCCGCGGACGCGGACGCGATCACCGATGTCGTCAATCAGGATCGAAGACAGCTCGCGCGGAGACGACGTCGTGGAGATGTCGATCACCCGAAAGTACGGACGGTCGACAAGGTAGGCCAGCGATCCATTCGTCGCGACGCCGGAGACTGGTCCCGCCAGATCGCGAAACTCTGCTGTCATTTGCGGCGTCGCCGGATTGCTGAGATCAAACACGCGAAGTGGCGCGCCGGTTTCGGTGGGGAGACCCCATTCGTCGAGGATCGTTCCGGAGAGGAACAAACGCGTTCCAGATGCCGCGATGACCCGAACAGGTTCTTTGAATCGGTTTGTCAGGACCGGTCCGGTGCTGTCGATGGCGAAGACCGTGATGGCGTCGGGATCTTCGGAGGCAATCAACCGATTGGCGGTCGCCGTCACGTGAGCGTAATTGTGATCGCCGGCATCCGCGCGGTTCAAAAACCTCGGCGCGACATCGCTGCTCAGATCGTAAGACGCGATGCCGTTGACTCCCGCCGCGACGTGCAGAGTGTCGCCGCTGACCGCGAGATCGCGCGCATTTTCCGAAATGATGGACGGCTCGCGCGAACCTGTCGGATCGACGAGGTAAATTCCGATGGCTGGAACGCCGACGATCAGCGTCTCGCCGTGCCACGCTAGCCTCGACACCGGCTGCGCAATCGCAAAACGGCTGACGACGTTGGCAAGGTCCGCGGTCCAGATGGTGACGCCGTCGGGAACGGCGGCGGCGACGTGGTGGCCATTGGAAGCGACCGCCGTCGGAGCCATATCGATGTGGTCTCCGTTGGCGGTCAGCGATCCGTCGGCGCCGACACTGTATCGGTCGATACCGTCGCGCGTCGCGACGATGAGATCGCGATCGCTCGAAAAAGTGAGATCGAGACTTTCGGCCCTCGTCTCGACGACCGCGGCGCGTCGCACTCCCCCTCCTCCCTGCCCAACCTCATAAACCGCCACACCTCTGCCGTCGGCCGCAAAGATCTGTTCACCGCGAACGACGAATCGACGACCGACGCCTCGCGATCCCCATTCGCCCGATTGGCCAAACGCAGAGACGGCGAACGCGAGAAGAGCGATGAACGAGCGACGCATGCTTTCGCCCTATGCAAAAACGATACTGCCGAACGCGGCTGTGAGGTGGAAGTCGGCCGGATTCTTGAGCGTCGGATTCCACGCGCTGTATTCGTCGCCGCGCCATTTGCTCCGATCGACGCGAAAAAAATTGCCGCGCCATTCCTCTCCCGCCGCTGGTCGTCGAACGTCGAGCGCGGCGAAAGGGATGCGCACGATCGTTTCGGTCTTGCCGGGCGCTCTTCGAATCGCTGCGAAGAGGTTCGCGTCCCAGCCGACGTCGATCTTCATCGTTCCGCGCACGCCGTCCGGCGAGTCGACGCGAGCATCGAACGTCGTGCCCAGCGGATTGACTTCGATCTCGAAATAACGACGGACGTCCTTCGGCGCCAGAAACGCTTCGACGACATCCTCCTGATACAGGGGCTCGTCATGGCCGAGGAATGTCGCGACAACTTCGTCGTCCTCCGACTGATAAAGGATGTTGAGAAACTCCGAATCGGTGTACAGCGCCACGGCCGTGGCTTGCCGGGGCGGTTTTCCATCCGTCGAGCGGAGCAGTTGAATCTGCTCGCAGCCCGGCGGAAGCGCCCACGGATCCTCGATGGAAAAATCGGCGCGAGCGACGGCCACGACCGGAAGGGGCATGCGGCTCAATAATATGTGCGGCCGTAACATCCGCGGCATATCGCGTGCAAAGGGCGACGGTGGGGACGACGATGGTAGATCCTGAATTAGATGCACTGAAGAAGGAGTTTCTCGCCGAAGCGCGGGACAAAGTCCGCGAGATCGAGACGCAGTTGGATTCCGAACGATCGCCGGGGAACCTCGAGCGCATGACGTATCTCGCCCACCAGCTCAAGGGATCGGGCGGGAGCTACGGATTCGAGCGGATTTCAACGGACGCCGCCGAGCTCGAAAAAGCGATTGAAGGCTTGACGAACGATGACGGCTCGCGCCTAGAGGCGAAAATCCAGCAACACGTCGTCAATCTGCGCTCTGAGATCGACAAACGATCGCGGGAGATGTCCGCGCTGAATTAGGCCCGCTGGGCGCGCGCTTCCCGGCGATCGGCGACCTGAACCTGATTGCGTCCGCTGCGCTTGGCCCGGTAAAGCGCTTCGTCGGCGGCCACGATGAGCTCCTTCGCGGCATGGATGTTCGGATGCGGGACAGTGGCGACGCCGATGCTCA
>QHVX01000456.1 GCA_003222375.1 Acidobacteriota bacterium | reverse complement strand
CTCGGACTCGATTCGCTATCGCAGTTCGATCACTTCGGCCGGCCGCTGCGCGGCATTTTTTCTTCGGAACCCGATCTCACGCCGTACGCAGTCATTCCCGAGAGAGTCGACATCAACGAGAAGAATCCGCCTGCTCCGGAACATCACGCCTCACTCGATTTCTCTCGGCCCGACGCAGTCGACGATGAGACTCTCAATCGCATTTTGTGGCAGGCGATCAAAGGCGACGTGCCGTTTCCAGGCGTTACGCGCGCACCAACCGCGATCGGGAACTTGGCCCAGCCGCGCGGGCGCTCGTCGATTTGCGATGCCGCATCGAGCACTGCCGCCGCGTAAACCGGCTCGTCGAGCTTCAGTCGCAACGGCTTTTTGGGATTATCCGTTTTGATTGTGACGGTTTGATCGTGACGGCGCTGGCATCGGCGTTAACGCTGACATCCGTCCCGCGCGGAAGCTCGATTCTCTTTTTGCCTTCGACGAGCGCCCGCTTGTTCGTGACGTGCAGCGTTCCATGATCGCTCGGCGTTTCGTAGATACAGGTTTCCTGAAACTGCAACTGCGTCGTGCACCGCATCCGCGGCAGCGTTTGCGGTGTGATCGTGCGAACGCGGCGGAATTGATCGACTGCTTTCGCTTCTTCGTCGCCGATCCCGAATGCCTCGCGAATCGCGCCGAGCTGCTGCGCATGGGACGCCCCCAGACGATTGGCAGCAATCAAATGCCATAGGACAGTGCGATACACATCGCGCTTGATCTCCTTCGCATCCTCGGCCGTCAACCCGGATGCGGCGGACGCGCGATCGATGAGGTCTGCGATTTCCCCAGCTCCGCTCGGGCCGCGCTTGTCGAGCTCATCGAACGCGATGAGCAGCACCGTGCGTCTTGCAGCTCCGCTCCAGATTTCCATCGGAATGGTGAGAGCCTCGCGCTCGCGTTGGAGTTGCGCGATGGAGGCCTCGTCACGCGCTTCGCGGACGCGATCGAGCGCTGCCGTGTAGGCGGCCAGCGTCTCGCGGTTGCGTTTCTCGATCGCTTCGCGCTCGGCGCGTTCGCGCTCCTCCTGCTCGCGAATCTTCTTGCGCTTCTGCGCTGTCATGACGATCGGAACCGCGATCGCGATCGAACCGAGGATGACCTCGACCCATCCCTGCGGACCTTTGCGCGCCACGACCGCGAATCCGAGGAGAACGAAAAGGACGCCGAAAGCCATCGAGGCCAGGAGTCCATACGATCGCGGCGTGCCGTCCGGCTGGAGTGACGACCAGAATGGCATGCTGCTGATCGATTTTGCGCGCGGCAGCGCGGGCGCATTGAACGCGTCGTGTCCGCCGAAAAAGAATCGCTCGCTGCCACGCCGGACGAACTCTCCGGTGGCGCCGGTGCTCAGCTCGGGATCGTTGTCGACTTCCGACTGGCCGGGAGTGACGCCGAAGCTGATGGAACCGAGCGCCAGTTTTTTCTCGACATAAAACGTCATCGCTTACTTCGTCTCCACCACCGCGATTCCCCACGGTCCATCGCCCGCTTTGATGTTCGCTATCACAACCGCGGTCGCAGTATCGATCACCGAGACGTCGTTCGACAATCCGTTCGCGCTGTAGAGCTTTCGGCCGTCGGCCGTGACGCCGATTCCCCATGGCCGCTGGCCGACAGCGATTGTCTGCATGACGCGATTCGATGTCGTGTCGATGACTGCAATGCTGTTGCCGCGCCCGGTCGCGACGTACAAGCGCTTTCCGCTGGGGGAGAGCACAAGCCCAACCGGATGATCGACCGCCCGAAGCTTGATCTTCGTCAGCACGCGATGTGATTTTCCGTCGAGCACGTTCACGCTGCCGCCGATCTCCGAAGTGACATAGGCGCGGGTGTCGTCGCGGGAAAAAAGCGCGCCGCGTGGACGCGCATCGACGAAGACATTGTTGACGACGCGATGCGATCGCGCGTCGATCACGCTCACGGTGTTGCTGGTTTCGCCGGTCATGTACGCCCATTTGCCGTCGTGACTGGTCGCCACACCTTCGGGCTCCGTACCGACGACGAGCGCCGCGATTGTCTTTCCGCTCGATGTGTCGACGATGGAGGCCGTGCCGGCATCCTCGTTGGAGATGAAGATTTTCTTTCCATCCGGCGAAATCGCGATCCCTTCCGGATCGAGAACCGCAATCTCGTCGGGACCGCGCGCGGGACGATCGCGAAAATGGCTGACCGCGATGTAGACGCGCCTGCCATCGGGACTGAGCGCCAGTCCTCGTGTGCGCGCCCCGACGGCGATCGTCTTCACGTTCTTGTCGGTCCCCGAATCGATGATGGAGACGGTGCCGGCGCGCTCGTTCGTGACGAAGACAAGAGCGGCCAGAATCATTTCAGTGTGTAGAGATAGGCGGAGATGTCGCGGCTGTCAGCAGGAGTGACGCCGAGGTTCGGCATTGCGGATTGTGGATCGTATTTGGGCGGATTCTGCAGCCAGTCGATCATCGTCTGCGGATTGTTGGGAAATTTTCCGGCGATGAAGCTGCGCGACGCCAGGTGATCGAGCGGCGGACCCACCATTCCTTTCGGCCCGGGCACGCCTGGAATGTTGTGGCACGCGTTGCAACCGTATCGCTGAATGGCTTCTTTTCCGCGGCTGACATCTCCACCTTCCTGCTTACACGCGGCGAGCAAAAGAGCATCTCTTGAGCGAGATCCTTCGCCGTCTTTGCGGCTCAGGATGACGTTTCACGCTCTCTCCTCTCTGAGATCGCGACTCGGCGCTCCGCCTCGCCCAGCCAGGCCGCGAAAAGCGCCACGCCGAGGATCGTCATCAGCACGCCGGCGGGAATCCACATGATCAATCCTGCGAGCTGCTGATCCTCGATCGCGTCGAGTCCCCATTGCGACGTCGTGACCTGATAGATCGGATAGATCACCTGCGGCGAGAAGGCGATCAACGCCCCGAGCGCGCCGCTGTGCGCGGCAGTGATAAAAACATACACCACCGCCACACCATATCCCACGCGGCCGTAGCGTCCGTGAATGAGCGCCCACCAGAAAAGCGTGGCAGTGAAAAGAAAACTCATGTGCTGCAGCGCATGAATGAAATCACTGCGCAGCGTGGCTTGATA
>QHVX01000114.1 GCA_003222375.1 Acidobacteriota bacterium | reverse complement strand
GATCGCCGGGCTCCCCACTGAGCACTACCGCCTGACGCTCGACTACGACATCACGCTCGCGTTCGGCAACATTCCGCTGACGCAGACAGTCCATGAAGTCATCGACAAGTGGGTGACGCAGGCGTTCGGCAGCGTTGCCGAGACGTTTCTGGCCACAGGCAGCATCCGAACGGGCAACCCGGATCTCGACGATCTAATCGCGACCGAGAACACGAAGATCAAAGGTTTCGCCCTCAAGCAGACGACGCAGGTTGCGACGACAACGCGCCGCTCCGACGTGCCCGGCTCGAAGCTTTCCGACGTTTTCCGGCCGACACGCACGCAAATCCGCGAATTGACCATCACGTCGATCGAAGCGAAGGCCGCCGTGCCGCCGGATCTGTTCGTGGTTCCGGCCACGTTTCACAAGCCCGATCCGCTTCGCGACGATTCACAAAAGGCGCCCCTGCAAATTCTTTCATTCACACCTTCTAACGGCCGTTGACATCGGGTGGGAGGGCGGACGGGACCGTGGTACGATCGCCAAAATTTCGGTCAATGAAAAAATTGAAGCGACCAGGAGCGTTCCTTGCGGCCGTTGTTCCCGCTTCGTTTCTTCTCGCCTCGATCAATCCCTCATCGCTGATTTTTGATGCTGGCCCAAAAGCATCGCACCCTCAGCTCCGCTACGCGGATCTCGCGGCACCCGAGCCCGCCGCGCTGCCGGCACACTCGATCGTGCTGACGGTCGAATCGGGCGACACGCTGGACTCGCTGCTTACTGATGGCGGCCTCGATCGTTCCGAAAGCGGCGGATTGGTCCGCGAGGTAGCGCGCACGCTCGATCTTCGGCGACTTCGGCCCGGCAATCTCATCCGATTTCACTATCAGCCTGATGGCCGTGTCGACAGCGTCGAATTGAAGGTCATCGGTTGGGGTGAAATCGACGCCGTCCGCACCGACTCGGGATTTCTCGTTGTGCCGCAGGTCGCGGTGCAGAACGAGATCGACACGATCATTTCCGCGCGTATCGAGACCTCGCTCTACGATTCGCTGAAAGCCGAAGGCGAAGGGCCGCAGCTCGCGCAGCAGATCGCCGACATCTTTCAGTGGGACGTCGACTTTTTTGCGCTGCAGCGCGGTGACGAGTTCAGCCTGGTCGTAAAGAAGAAATTTGCCGACAGCGATCCGGTCGGTTACGGTCCGATTCTCGCCGCGCGTTTCACGCATGAAGGTCAAACGTTCGAAGCGTTTCGTCAGGAAACATCCGATGGCCGCGCGGGCTATTACGGCCGGACCGGGATGCCGCTGCGCAAGCAATTTCTTCGCGCACCGCTCAAGTTCACGCGGATCACTTCGAAGTTCTCGAAGAGCCGCTGGCATCCGATCCTGCATTGCTTCAAACCGCATCACGGCGTCGACTACGGCGCGCCGGTCGGTACGCCCGTCATGACGACCGCCGATGGCGTCGTTGTCGAAGCGGGACGCAAAGGGGGCGAAGGAAACTACATCCGGATCCGGCATACCTCGCGACTCGATACCTATTACCTGCACCTCTCGCACTTCGCGAAGGGCCTGCGTCGCGGACGAAAAGTTCTACAGGGCGAAGTCATCGGGTACGTCGGACGAACGGGACTGGCAACCGGGCCGCATCTCGATTACCGCGTGAACGACCATGGTAAGTGGCTCAATCCACTGAATCTGAAATCGATCAGTCCCGATCCGCTGCCGAAGACGTTGTTGCAGCAATTCCGCACGAATGTGATACGGCTGGCGGCCAGGCTCGCTCTTCCGGCCTCGCAAGTGGCAGAATTCACACCCAAGCGCCGGGCACTCTTCTAGCGCCCGGCGGGGTTCCGAACATGAACAAGGTTACCGTGCGGGCGCCGGTGCGCGCCGATCTCGCTGGCGGCACCCTCGACCTCTGGCCGCTTTATCTTTTCCATCCGGGCGCACGCACCGTCAACGTCGCGATCTCGTATTACGCGGAATCGGAAGTCACGGAGACCGGCGACAGCGGCATCGAGGTCCACCTCACCGATCAGCAATACGAGCAACGCTACGAATCTCTTCATGAGATCGCCGCCGATCCGAAGGCGGCATTGGTCTACCGCGTTCTCGAGCACTTTCATCTGAGTGGCATTCGGATCACCACCCGCACCGACGCCCCTCGCGGCTCCGGCCTCGGCGGCTCCTCAGCGCTCACCGTCACTCTCGTACGTGCGCTGACGGAGCTTTCCGGCAATCCGATCGAAGGTGATGATCTGGTCGAGCTCGTCCGCGATCTCGAGACGCGCCTCATCGGCGTCCCGGCCGGCATTCAGGACTACTACCCCGCGGTCTACGGCGGCATCGCGGCACTGCATCTCAATCCGGGCGCAGTCATCCGTCAGGAGATTCCGCTGGCGGTCGACCGACTCGCCGAGCACATGCTGCTGCATTACACCGGCGTCGCGCATTTTTCAGGAACGAACAACTGGGAAATGTACAAGCGCCAAATCGATGGCAAGCGAAAAGTCCACAAGGGATTCGAGCGCATCGCGCAGAGCGCGGCCGAGATGGAGAAGGCGCTCACCAATGCCGATTTTCGTGCGGCCGGCGAGGCGCTCGCGCAGGAGTGGAAGCATCGCAAAGCGCTGATCTCGGGAATCTCGACGCCGGAGATTGATGCCGCGATCGAAGCGGCGACCAACGCCGGCGCGTGGGCCGGAAAAGTGTGCGGGGCGGGCGGTGGCGGCTGCATCGTCTTCCTTCTCCCACCCGACCGCCGCCCGGACGTTCGCGCTGCCCTCGGCGGAGTGGCGGGACGAATCCTCGAAGCGACACCGGTCGCCCACGGCCTCACCGTCGATCGCACGCACGCTGTGCAGGCGATGGGATTCGCCGCGCGCGGACGACACCTGCCCCGCCGCAGCGAGTCGATCGATCAACTCTACGTCTACGGCGGACGCGGTCCCTACAAACCGTACGTGCTCGCCGAAGCGATCGTCACGCTGAACGAGCCCCGGAGTGGAGCGCATCAGTCGCTAGGTCGCGCGTACGCCGCCCCCATCGATGTGGCCGAGGCGAGTGTGACGTGGGGAGACGCGAGGTCGATCAATCCCGACAAGCTCGATCTGCACGCCGAACCCGATCCGAATCGCCGTATCTCCCCGAAGATCCCGGCAGATGCGATGGTGCAGGCAGCGGCGCAGGCGGAAGAGGGATTCAAGCAATTCGTCGCCGAGCGTGAAAAGCTGCAGATCTACCACAACCCCGCTTTCGCTCTTTTCTCGCAACCGCATGAGACGCGATCGGCATTCGTTCAGCGGTGCTTCGAAGAAGCAAATCGTCGCCTCGAGGAAGAAGCCGAGCGACTCGAAAGCACGTTCCGCCGCCGCATCGATCAAGTGAAGGAGCGCTCGCAGCGTGACTTCCGCGAGATGGAGGCCAACGGAGAGCGGCCCGCCGAAGCGCCGGTCGACAACGTGAGCGTCGCGTGGGGGCAGACGCTCTATAACATCACGTCAGGCAAACCAGCCGCGGTCGTCGAGGCGCCGCATTCTGCACGCGAAGGCGACTACATGGAAAAAATCGCGCAGATCCAGCGCGCGTGGGACAAAGAGCTGCAGGGGAAACGCGATGATCTCAACGCGAAGTCGAAAGAGATCGAAGAGATCGTCGTAACGCCATCGCCCAAGAACATCGAGGTGACGAAGTACTTGATTGTGTGGGCGGCGCGGCTCACGTAACGGAATAGACCGATGTGTGCCGCGTTAAGTGCTACGATCGCGCACCGTCGGGCAGTAGCGCAGCCTGGTAGCGTACCTGAATGGGGTTCAGGTGGTCGCGGGTTCAAATCCCGCCTGCCCGACCATGATTGACCGCCGGCGCACGGTCGCCCTCCTGGCGCTGACCGCGGCGGTCATCGTCGCACAGGAAGTTCTCCTCACACGCGTGCTGTCCGTGACGACGTGGTACAGCCTCGCGTTCGTGGTCATCAACCTCGCGATGCTCGGTCTGACCGCCGGCTCGTTGCAGGCAGCGCGGGCGGAGCGCGACGGCAAGGAGCTCGAGCCATGGCTCGCGCGACGCATGATCGTGCTGGGAGCCGGGCTGCTGGCTGCCGATGCGATCACAGTCTTCACGCCGCTGTCATTTCATGCGAACGTTCACGCGTTCGCCTCGATGCTCGTCGTCGTCGGCGCGAATACGATTCCGTTGATCGCAGGCGGAGGCGTGATCGCGCGGATCATGTCGCGCGGCGGCGTTCCGATTCCGGTGCTCTACGCCGTCGATCTCGTCGCGGCCGCCGCCGGCGCTCTGATGCCTCTCGCCATCCTCGGCCCTCTCAGCGGTCCGAGCGCGATCGCCTTGCTCGCTGCGATTTCGGCGGCCGGCTCGTGGCTCATCGCGCGACGCAGGAGCTCGTTCATCGTCGTGATCGCTGCATTGGCCGTGATCGCGGTGCCTTCGGCCTTTCGCATTCATCTCGCGAAAGACGGCGCGTTCATCGACACCGAGCAGCACGTCATCGAAATGTGGAATCCGCTGTCGTACGTCTACGCGACGCGATTTGCACCGCAACGACTTCCGGTGCTGTGGGCCGCTTCGCCGCGTTTCGTGCCGCGCGGCGCTTACTCCACGAGTGTGGTCAAGATCGATGCCGATGCCTGGACGCCGATTCACGCCTATCGCGATCCGGCGGAGCTGACGTTCTTCCGCTACGACGGCGTGTTTGCCGCGCATTGGCTGCGGCCGCGCGGCACAGCATGCGTGATCGGCACCGGTGGTGGTCGCGACGTTCTGGCGGCGCTGCACTTCGGACATCCGCGAGTCTTCGGAATCGAGATCAACCCCGCGATGAATGCCATCCTGCGGCGTGTCGCTGACGCCTCGCCGCTGATTCGCGATCCGCGCGTGCAAATCGTCACGGGCGATGGTCGCGCCGTACTCGCACGAACCAACGTGCAATGCAGCGTGCTGCAGGCATCGCTGATCGACACGTGGGCCGCGACATCGGCCGGCGCATTCGCGCACACGGAAGCCACTGTTTACACTCGCGAAGCGTGGTCGTTGTTTCTGCAGCGCGTCGAGCCGGACGGGATCCTCACATTCTCGCGTTGGTACAACCCGCAACACATCGGCGAGACAGCGCGTCTGATTTCGCTTTCAGTCGCGTCGCTACTCGATCGCGGCGTGAAGAATCCTCGCGATCATCTTGCCGTTCTCGCATCGACGCGTTGCGCGACGATTCTCGTGAGCCCTCGCGCGTTCTCGCCGGTGGACCGTGCGGCGCTGGAGCGGCTGGAGCGCGACCTCCAACTCACGCTGCTGGTCGCGCCGGGACGCCGCGCCGCCGATCCGCTCATCGAGCGTCTTCTCGATGCCGATTCGATTCGTGCACTCAAAGTCGCCGGGCTGCCGTCCGGCCTCGACACGTCGGCGCCGACCGACGATCGTCCGTTCTTCTTTCAGCTTCTGGCGCCGAGGGCCTGGATACATCCGATTTCCGCGATGCGAACGTTGCGGCAAAGCTACGGCGTCGGCGGCGGCGTGATTCCCGGGAACGTCACAGCGATGATCGGCATGATGCTGATGCTGCTGGCGGTGACGATCATCGGCGCCATTCTGCTCGGACCGACGCTGGTCGCATCGCTGCGATCGCCCACTCCGCCGCTGCCGGGCGTATCTGCATGGATCTACTTCGGCGCCCTCGGTGCCGGATTCATGATCGCGGAGATCGCGTTCATGCAACGGATGCACGTCGTTCTCGGCCATCCGACATATTCGTTGATCGTCGTCCTCGCGAGCCTGCTCGTCGCGACAGGAATCGGCAGCGCGCTGTCGACGACGGTCATCCGATCGCGAGCAGATGTTTCCGTCGTCGCGGGGGCCGCCGCGGTGCTCCTGGCGATACTGCCGCTGGTGATCGGCTCTCTGGCGCCCGTGACAGCGGACGCACCGCTCTCGGTGCGCGCATCGTGGACCGGCAGTTGCGCCGCCGGGGCAGGCCTGCTCCTCGGCATGTTGTTTCCGTCCGGCCTTCGATTCACAAATCGCGAGCGGGGGGCGCCCGCTGCGCTGGCCGTCAACGGCGTCACCAGCGTCCTCGGCGGCGGCGCGGCGGTGATGGTTTCCGTCACGCAAGGCATTCCGGCGAGTTTCATGCTGGCCGCCTTTTGCTATCTTGTGGCTGCGCTGGCCGGCCCTTTTCGTTGGCGTTCTGAGGAGATCACACATGGATCAGCAACAACCGCAGCAGCAGACGATTCGCATCACGCTCGATGACAACGTCGCACAGGGCGAGTACATCAACTTCGCGAACATCATCCATTCGCCTAGTGAATTCGTGATCGCCCTGGGCCGCATCGTTCCCGGACGTCCGGACGTGAAAATCTACAGCCGGGCGATCATGACGCCACTGCACGCCAAGCAACTCGTCGAAGCGCTGGCGCATAACATCTCGCTCTACGAACAGAAATTCGGCGAGATCCGTATCGAGGGTGTGCAGCCCTTCTCCAGCAACGAACAGTCGAACTGACCGAGCGCGAAGCGCGAGGTCATCCTGAGCGAAGCGAAGGATCTCATGCGAATCAAAATCATCGGCGCCGGACTGGCCGGATCGGAATGCGCGTTCCAGCTCGCGGAGCGCGGCCACCGCGTCGATCTCTTCGAGATGCGGCCGGCGAAGATGACGCCGGCCCACCAGACGTCGAATCTGGCGGAGCTGGTGTGCTC
>QHVX01000113.1:6196-15437 GCA_003222375.1 Acidobacteriota bacterium | reverse complement strand
GCCGGCTTCGCTGCTCCATACGGAGTCAACGTCGGTCAACACATCGGAAAAACTCCACAGGGTCAGTCGCGCGCGAAAGAGCAATGCCGCTCGTGACATCTCAGCACTGCGAACCGCTCCCAGATCGCCGCCGCATCCCCCCGGCAAGAAACAATCTCCACGTTCGCCGCGCGTCATGACGAGGAGTGAGCAATCGGCACCATTCTCGATACACGCGCGCCCCAGCAGTGGAGCGACTAACGCCTCATCGTCAGGGTGCGCGCCGATCCAGAGGATGCGCTCGGGCGGTGGATGATGAATGCCGCGGATCCTCGCATCCATCTGCAGCAAAAGAAGTAGCGCTAGCACGTCCATGGTGATACGGAAGCGGCTGTAAAATCATCTTTGCCGCATGACGACCTTTCCCGAGGGCGAGTTTCTCCTGCCGCTGTTTCCGTTGCCGAACCTCGTCTTTTTTCCGCGCACCCGCCTTCCGCTGCACGTCTTCGAGCCCCGATACCGGCAGATGGTCACGGACGCCGTCGCGGCGGATCAGCGATTCGGGATCGTGCTTCTGCGTCCGGGATGGGAGGCCGACTATTTCGGCGCGCCGCCGATCTACACCTGTGGCACGGTCGGACAGATCGAGCAGGCGGTCCCGCTCGAAGATGGCCGCTACAACATCCTGGTGCGCGGCGAAGTCCGATTTCGCGTCGTCGGCGAGGTTTCGCGCGAGCCCTACCGCACCGCGCGCGTCGTGATCCAGCCCGAGCAATCGCGCGACATGACGAAAACTTACGAGCAGAAAAGCTGGCTCGCCGACCTTTCACGCCAATACTTGCACTATTTACCGGATCAGGTGGCGGTGCCGGAGATCGACACCGTCGAGCTGGAGGCGCTGACGAACGCGCTGATCATGTCGCTCAACATCGACGTTCAGGAAAAGCAGCGCTTCCTTGAAATCGATGACCTGATCGCGCGGTCCGAGCAGGTCGGCAACGAGCTGCAGACGCGCATCGAAAGCCTGCAATTCCTCGCGCCGTATCGCCGACAGGGTGGCGATCCCGGTCAGAACTGAAGCGCCGCGAGCAGCTGCTCGCGCGTGAACGGCTTGGCGAGAAATGCGTCGGCCTTCGCTTCGTCCGCCAAATCCCGTGAGTGCTGCGAATCGTCGCCGGTTGTGATCACGACTCGAGGCGGCGAGTCCGCCGATTTCAATTTCTGGCAGAGCCGAAATCCGCCGTAATGCGGGAGGATCAAATCGACGAGGACGATGTCGAACGGCTCGCGCTGCGCAATCTCCAGCCCTTCTTCGCCTGTCGCCGCCTCAGTTACCTCGAAGCCGGCGTCGCGAAGGTAAATCCCGATCAGCCGGCGAATGTGGAGATCGTCGTCGACGATCAACAGCTTCATCGGCGGAATTCTATGTCGGCGAGACGCTCGACTTCGTCACGACCGGCACGTGTGCGGCGCAGCAGATATCCGCCCAGGGAGTGCGCTGTGAGGGCGATATCGAGCAATGCAGGCCGCGAAAGGAGAAATGCCACGCCGCGACTCCATCGAATGCGCGACGCGAAGAATTCCTCGTGACGCTGCCGGTAGGCCTCGACCTCTTGATCGAGGATGTAGGGCGCGGCCAGTAGCGCGGACTGAATGGCCATCGCCATGCCGCTGCCAGTCAGAGGATCGACGATCCCCGAAGCGTCGCCGATCATGAAAATGCCCTGTTCGACCGCCGACCGCGCGCGAAAAATGACCGGCTCCGACGACAGAAAGGTGTCCTGCGCGGGCTCGTACTGCGAATACATCTGCTCGAGCTGCGGCTCGTCGCGGCGGATTTCGTCGACGAAGGAGTCCCATCGACCCTTGTGGCCCGCCAGGCGCGACTCGTGGACGAGGCCGCAAATGTTCGTGATGCCGTTTTCGACGCCGGCGACGCCGAGGTAACCGCGGTCGAAGGAGTAGAGCTCGATGGTGGGGTCGATCCCGCGGGGCGGGACGCCGCGATAGTGCCGCTTGAATCCGAAGTTGCGATGCGAGTGATCGCGGACGAAACTGCGCTGCAACTGCTGGTCGAACCGCCCCCACCGCCCCCACGCCTCGGTCACGACGCTGTCCGGTGAAACGGATATCGCCGTGCAGCCTTCGAGCGTCTGCGCACCGGTCGCGCGTGCATTGCGCAGCAGCAAATCGTCGAGAAGGAATCGCGACACGCCACGCGCGGAATGTGGAAACTCGAACTCGTAAGTGCGGTGGCGCCCGACGACACGGCATCGTTCGATCTTTGGGGTGACACCGAGGTCGATGCCGAGTCTTTCGAGGAGAGGGAGGGCGTCGTAGGAGAGAAATTCGCCGCACAACTTGTCGCGCGGAAAGCGGTCGCGGTCGATCAGCGCGACCGATGCACCCCGCCGTGCGAGCAGAGCCGCCAGCGTCGACCCGGCCGGACCCGCGCCGACGATCGCGACATCGAATGAGGACTGAGGACTGAGGACTGAGGACTGAGAAGAGGACTGAGGACTGAGGACTGGGGACTGAGAGGTCGGGCGGGACTCAGTCCTCAGTCCTGAGTCCTCAGTCCTTCGCGTCGTCATTTCCACAAAAGGAGTCCAAATCTATACGGCCAGGCGCGAACGACTTCGAAATTCTTCGCGGGCACGTTCGCCGCGATGGCGCGCACTTCCTCGGGTGTGTACCCGCGCAGCACGGAGGTTGGTGCGTCGCTGCGCGTGATGCGGCCGACAAACCCGAGGACGCTGATCAGCTTTGTCACGAGAAACGGGACGTAGTGGCGTCGCGTGTCGTTGACGATGACGCCGCGCCGCGCGACGCGCAACGCCTCCCGCAGCATCGTCGCGTTTTGCTCGGGCGTGAGGTGATGAAAGAAATGCGTCGAAGTGACGATCTCGAATGCATTGTTCACAAAGGGCAGGCTGAGCGCATTCGCGACGACGCGTCGGACAGCCGATCCTTCGCGCATGTACTGCAGATGATCGATCTTGAAATCAGCGCCGACCCGCAACGACGTATTGGGCAGCAGCTCGAGCAGATCGGACGTTCCAGTGGCAACGTCCAGAACCGAAAGCGGGTTATGCCGGGCCATTCTTCGAAGCAGACGGCGGTAGACACCCGCTCCGCCGTAGAAGCGATTGAAGCGGCGAAGATCGCGGAGCGAGCGCTCCATGTCTTCGCGGGGCGCATCTGCTTCGTCCAGGAGCTCCGGTAGATCGATGCGCTTGGGAACGAGCACTCAGACTCGCTTCAGGACCAGCGCCGAATTCTTGGAGCCAAATGCGATCGTGTTGCAGACAGCGGCATCGATCCGCGCTCTGCGCCCGCGTTCAGGAATGTAATCGAGGTCGCACTCCGGATCGGGATTCTCCAGATTGATCGTCGGCGGGAGGACGCCGTCCCGCATGGCCATCAGCGTTGCGGCCACTCCGGCGGCGCCGCAAGCCCCCTGCGGATGGCCGATCATCGACTTGGTCGCCGAGCCGGCCAGCGCGGTGGCTCTCTTCCCAAAGGCAAGCTTCACCGCGCGCGTTTCGATCCGATCATTCAAGTTGGTCGAATTGCCGTGATAGTTCAGGTAGCCAACGTCGCTGGGGCTGACATCGGCATCTTTCATGGCAAGCTGCATCGCCCGCGCCGGCTCCTCACCCGATTCATCCATGCGCACGCGGTGATGCGCATCGCACGTCGAGCCATAGCCTCCGACTTCGGCGTACATGCGCGCGCCGCGCGCCTTGGCGGTCTCTTCGCGCTCCATGATGAACATCCAGGCGCCTTCAGCGAGGACGAAACCGTCGCGATCTTTTGAGAATGGACGGGACGCGGTTTCGGGCGCGTCATTCCGTGAATTCGAAACGATGCGCATGATGCAGAAACCCGTCATGACAGCCTCGGTGATCGTCGCGTCGGCTCCGCCGCAGATGACGTAGTCGATCACGCCGAGCTTCAAATTGCGATAGGCGTATCCGAGTGCGTCCGTGGACGATGTGCAGCCGGTCGAGATCAGATGTGAAAAACCGTGAAGGTCGTACGCCATCGAGATTTCCGACGCGATCGTCCCGATGGTGCCGGAGGGGATGGAGTAGATCGACGCTTGCCGTTCGGCATCGTTGAACCACAACTCGTACATCCGCTCGCTGAACTCGACCGCCCCGCCACCCGACCCGAGCATGACGCCGATCGTGCGCTTTGTTTCCAGATCGAGCGCGGAAGGATCGAGCTTCGCATCGCGCAGCGCCTCGTCGGTTGCTGCCAGCGCCATCGGGACGACGCGCGCGACGTGGCGGATGTTTTTCGAGTCGACCCACGCCATCGGATCGAAGTCGATTTCGCCCGCGATGCGGCAGGGGAGCGATGTCGCGTCGAACTGTGTGATGTTGCGGATGCCGGAGCGGCCGTCGACCAGCGCCGTGAAATAGCTCTCCCGACCGATTCCGTTAGGGCTCAGCGCGCCGATGCCCGTGATGACGATACGGCTTTCGTTCATCGCGCCCGGTCAAACCCAATTTGCCACCCAAACATTGCAAAAGCTAAGAACGTCAGATTATAGGAGCTTGTGCTCATGCGAAAAACATCCCTGATTCTCTCGATTCTGGTTGCAGCGGTTGCTTCCGCGCAACCGAGTAGTCATAACGCCGACGACATCTCCCAGCGCGCCCTCGATGTTCTTGGCGGCGGCCCGGCATGGGAGAAGGCCCGTTACATTTCGTTTACGTTTAACGTCGAGCGGGACGGCAAGATCGTTTCATCATTCCCGCAACGGTTGGATCGATCGACCGGTCAATACCACGTGAGCGGCAAGAGTGAGGACGGTGTCCCGTTCGATGTCGTCGTCAGCATTCCGACGAAGAAGGGTCATGGGACGCTCGCCGGAAAAGCCGTCACCGAAGGCGAGACGTGGGATCGCCTTTACACCCTTGCATACCGGCGCTTCATCAACGACATGAACTGGTTGCTGATGCCGCTGCAGATGCTCGATCCGCGCGCGCATCGAACGTACGACGGCGAGCGCTCCGATTCGTGCGGGCACACATGGGATGTCATCAAACTCAATTGGGATGCTTCTGCCGGTCTCACGCCGGGCGACGTCTACTGGATGTGGATCAACCGCGACACCGGCGTCGTCGAGGAGTGGGACACGAAGACCGTCGCCGAGGAAAAACCGATCGAGCTGATCTTTCGAGACTACCGTCGCATCGGAGGCCTGCTGCTGTCGACGCGGCGCGAGATCAAGGGCAAGAACCAGGTCCTGCGCTTCGACAACCTCAAGGTTCTCCCCGAAGTGCCCAAAGGCGCGTTCGACTAAGGTGCCCCTCACCCGGCGCTCCGCGCCTCCCTCTCCCCGCTTGCGGGGAGAGGGTCGGGGTGAGGGGAGCTACGGCTTGATCGCGATCTGATCGATCACGCGCGTGACGCCGTTGACCTTCCTCGCGTCGTCGATCGCCTTCTGCTTATCGCTGGAGTTCTTGACGTCGCCGCGCAGCGTCGTGACGCCGGCCTTATCGACGTCGACCGTCATTCCAGTGATGCCGTCGGCGAGCATGTTCTTGCGGATCTCGTCGGCAATCGCCGTGGCGTCCATGCCCTTCGGCGTGTACCTGTTCCAGTTTGAGCAGGCTACGGCGCTGACCATCAGCAGCGCAACTGCAATTGATGCAAAGGTTTTCCTCATTTGATAACGCCTCCTATTCGCAGGAGGCGGAGAGCAATAGCCGAGCCAGGCTGGGGCAGGAATTATGGTACTCTATCCGGCCCGGGTCATTAGCATGGCGATTCTTACAATCCGCTTGTTTGGGGAATTTCGCGCGGCCGATCACCGCGGGAACCCGCTTGCGATCGGAAGCAAAAAAACGCAGGCACTGCTGACCTGGCTCGCTCTGCATCGCAACACTCCTGTTCCGCTTCACGACTTCGGCGCGCTTTTCGGAGTCGACGATGTCGCCGGTCTGGCTCGCGACCTCCGTTTCGCGCTTCGCTTTCTCCCAGCGGATGTTTTCGCGGGCGACGGCGATGCGATTCGATTCCGGCCCGCCGCGATTGAGATGGATGTCGCGCGGTTCGATTCCCTGGTAGCCGGCGGCACCATCCACGCCCTTCGCGAAGCCGCCGATCTCTATACCGCCAATCTCCTCGAAGGCTTCGCGAGCGGCATCGCGGCATTCGACCAATGGCTGGCCGGCGAGCGGCTGCATTATTGGCGCGGCGCGCTTTCGATGTTCGGCAAATTGCTGGCAGTGCAGATCAAGGCCGGCTGGTGGGAAAACGCATCCGAGACCGCTGGACGTCTTCTGGCTCTCGATCCAACGCAGGAGGTGGTGCACCGCACGCTGATGCGTCTGCAACTCGAGCAGGGGCGTCCCGACGCCGCGCTGCGTCGCTATCAGGAATGCTGCGACATTCTCCGTCGCGAATTCGATCGCAATCCAACGGTTGAAACGGAGCGCGTGCGCGAAGAGATCGAGATCGCGCTGAAGAAGTCACCGGCGCCGCGCGATGCGTTCCTCAAGCCCTTCGATCGATCGGTGCTGATCCTGGTCGTTGAAGACGATGCCGTTTCTTCCGCCCTGATCGAGGGATTCCTCAACGAGGCCGGTTACGAGGCCGTCTGCGTCATGGACGGCGCCGATGCGCTGCTCGAGCTCGGCCGGCGCGAGTTCGATTTGCTGCTCCTCGACATCAACATTCCAACCCTCGACGGTCTGCGGCTTTTCGAGATCATGATCCAGAAGGGGATCGACACGCCGGCGATCTTCGTGACCGGCAGCGCGAGCCCCGAGGTCGAGGCCCGGAGCCTCGAGCTCGGAGCGGCGGATTTCCTTCGTAAGCCGATCCGAAAAGAGGCGTTGCTGCCTCGAATTCGAGCCATTCTCCAACGCCGTCAGCGCGCCCGCGAAAACCTGTGATCATCGCGTCGGTCGTCGTCCTCGCCGCCGTTTCATGCGCGCTCGGCATCCTCGTCGTCAAAACGCGGCGCGCATCGGGCGATTCGACGCGCGCGTCCGACCGCCGGATCGCGCAGCTCGAAAACGAAGCAGCCGATCTGCGCGAATCGCTGCGGCGTGCCGAGGCGGCCAGCGTCGCGAAGAGCGACTTTCTGGCGAGTGTTTCTCACGAGATGCGCACGCCGCTGCACGGCATCATGGGCATGCTGCAGCTCACGAGCGACAGCGAGCCGACAGCCGAACGCCGCGAACAATTGCGCATGGCGGGTCGCTCGGCGGAATCGCTCCTCGCCACGATCGAAGACATCCTCGACTTCACCAAAATCGAGGCGCGCAAGCTCGATCTCGAGCCGGTTTACTTCTCCATTCGCGAGCTCGTCACCGACACCATGAAGACCCTCGGCGTCACCGCGACGCAGAAGGGGCTTCAAATCGCGTTTTCGATCACGCCCGAAGTTCCCGATCGCCTGTGGGGCGACCCACTCCGGCTTCGCCAGATCATCATCAATCTCGTCGGCAACGCGATCAAATTCACGACTGCCGGCGAGGTGGTCGTGCGCGGGTGGGCGGAGGCCGGCTTCGGCTCGGACGTGACGCTGCATCTCGAGGTGCGCGACACCGGCATGGGCATCGATGCGCACAAACGGGAGACGATTTTCGATCCATTCGCGCAGGCGGACAGCTCCCATTCGCGCCGCTACGGCGGCACCGGGCTCGGACTCTCGATCGTCGGAAAGCTCGTTGAAGCGATGGGCGGCAGCATCGATTTCGAAAGCGAAATCGGTAAAGGCAGTACGTTCCACGTGGCCGTGAAACTCGCCTATGACTCGATCGCCGGGATGGTTCCGCCGCCATGGCACAACGCGCTCTCCGGCATGCGCGTGATGGTGATCGAGCCGCACGCAGCCACACGCGAAGTTGTCAGCCAGATTTTGACCGCACACGGGATGGTGCCCGAGCTGTATGCATCGGTGGCCGATGCGCTGCATTCATCGATTCGCGAAGCTTTTTCGAGCGTGGTCATCGATTCGACCGTCCTGGCGTCCACCCCGTGGATTTCGCCGGTGCCGGTGGTGCAGATCGTCTCGCCGCTTTCGACGATGATTCCTCCGACGGTGACCGTCACGCGTCCGGTCAGCGAACGCGAATTGGTCGAAGCGATTGCCGTCTCCCTCGGCATCATCGACCGCCGGATGTCGTTCACGCTCGAGCGGCGCGTGGATGTCGATCGTCCGCAATCGGTACTGGTGGTCGACGATCATCCTGTCAATCTCGAATTTGCGGCTGAGGCGCTGCGGCGGCTGGGGCACAGCGTGTCGACAGCGGCCAACGGCTCGGAGGCACTGCGTCTGCTGCAGGCGAGGGCTTTCGATGTCGCGCTGGTCGACGTGCAGATGCCTGAGATGGACGGATTCGAAGTCGCCAGCCGATTCCGCGCGATCGAGCGAGGGCATCACACACGCCTGATCGCGCTGACTGCTTACACCGCGCCGGAAGATCGCGAGCGCTGCATCGCGGCCGGCATGGACGGCGTCCTCACCAAGCCGCTGACGCAGAACCGTCTGGCAGCCGTGCTGCGGGGACAGTCTCCGGAACCGGATGGCGACACGATTCTGGAAGCGGTCGGCGGAAATGTGAAGCTTCTCGCGCGAGTGCGCGACGCCTTCGTCTCGCAGTCGCCGCGGCTGATCGACGCGATGCGCGACGCCATCGCGCAGCGGGATTCCGATGTCCTCTATCGCAGCGCGCACACGCTCAAGGGGGCGATCAGCAACTTCGGAATGGGCGAGGCCCTCGACGCCGCGATTCAGATCGAGCGCGCCGGCCGCGATGCCGATTTCGCGCGCGCCGCAACGATCCTGCCGACGCTCGAAGTCACTGTTCGCGAGCTCGAGGATCGGATGGCGGCGACCCTGGCAGCGGCGTCATCGAGCGGCGCGGCGAACGCGTCGTAAGGCAGAAAGCAGAAGGCAGAAGGCAGAAGTCGCAAGACAAGAATCCTTCTGCTTTCTGCCTTCTGCTTTCTGCCTTGATCAGGCCGTTCCGTCCTCGACGCCCTTCAGATAAAACGACAGCGACTCGAGGTTGATGCGCAGGTCGACGCTCTTGAGCTTCACGTGGTTGTCGGTGCGCAACTGCACCGGCGCAAAGTTCAGGATCGCGTTCAGGCCGGCGGCGACCAGCGAGTCGTAGACCTCCTGCGCAGCGTTGGCGGTCACCGCGATGATGCCGATTTCGACGTTCTGCTCCCGCACCACGCGTTTCATGTCCGCGTACGACAGGACCGGAATACCGCTGCGCGAAGTGCG
>QHVX01000113.1:5573-6122 GCA_003222375.1 Acidobacteriota bacterium | reverse complement strand
CGGACCAGATGTTCTTTCAGGCGCGAAACGTTGTAGCCCACGCCGCGCGTTCCGAACTCACCGAAGCAGGCCAGATCCTTTCGAATCTGCGCCGAGTTGAGATGGAATCGCTCCGCCAGCTCGGCCGAAGACACGGTCTGCTGACCATGCGATTCGAGATAGGTGAGGCAGCGGAGATACACCGAGAGCCGCCCGGTGGTCAGCTCCGATATGACATCGCGGTCGTTCGTCGGACGATTTTGGCTCATGGGCCTAGGGCAAAAGCGCGTGCGCCGCCGCTCCAGCCATCTCGAAGAGTGGAGTGGGGAAGATTCCGATCACGAAGATGCCGATGATCGAAATCGCGAGCGCACCGGTTGCGAAGATGCCGCCGACGGGCACGGCTTCGCGCTCGGGCGGCTCCTTCATGTAGAGAAAATAGACCACGCGAAGATAGTAATAGACCGACACGATGCTGGTGAGGATGCCGATGAGCGCGATGGTGACATGTCCCGAATCGACTGCTGTCTTGAAAATGTAAAACTTCGCGATGAAGCCGGCCGTGGGCGG
>QHVX01000113.1:0-5480 GCA_003222375.1 Acidobacteriota bacterium | reverse complement strand
CGAGCATCGACACGACGCCGAACGCCCCGATGTTCATCAGCGCGTAGGTGATCGTGTAGACAGCGATGGCAGCCACCGAATCGTCGCGGATCGTCAGCAGCGCGATCAGCATGTAGCCGACGTGCGCGATGCCGGAGTACGCCAGCATCCGCTTGAGATCGCGCTGCGCGATGGCGACGGCATTTCCGATCACCATCGACAGAATCGACAGCGCCGCGATCATCTTCATCCAGGCCGCGTGCTGCAGCAGCGGGGTCATCGCCGCGAAGAGGCGGATGACCGCCACCAGCGTGGCTGCCTTCGGCGCAACCGAGAGCCATCCCGCAACCGGCGACGGTGCGCCCTGGTAGACATCCGGAGCCCATCCGTGGAATGGCGCGACCGCCAGCTTGAATCCGAGTCCCGACATGAGAAGCACGAACGCGATGCTCAGCAGCGGATCGCGCGGATTGGCGGTCGCGAAGAAGCGCCCCATTTTTGCAAAATTCGTCGACTGCGTCGCGCCGTAGAAAAGCGCCGTGCCGTAGAGGATGAATCCTGTCGCGAATGAGCCCATCAAAAAGTACTTGAGGCTCGCTTCGTTCGATACCGGAATGCGGCGGTGATAGCCGACCAGCACAAAGATGCAGATCGACAGGAGCTCGAGGCCGAGGATGACGATCAGCAGGTCGAGTCCCTTGGCCATCATCATCATGCCGACCGTGCCCCACATCAGCAGCGCGTAGAATTCGCCGCCTTCGATGCCCTCGCGCTCGAGATATTCGCGCGCGAACAGCGTCGCGAGCATCGCGGCCAGCAGGAACGTGATGTCGAAGATGCGCGTGATGCCGCTGATCTCATACGTGCCGCCGAAAAACCTGCCGGCGCGCACGAGATTTTCTGACCAGGCGGTGACGATGAAGCCGATGAGCGCCAGCGGCGCCAACGCTTCACGAAGATTCGGCGCGAATGCCGCCAGCAGCATCAGCAGCATTCCCGCGACGCACAGGATGACCTCCGGGAGGATCGCGCTCAGCCAGCCGGCTTCGATGATGGGATGGAGAGTCATCGCCCCTCACCCGGCCTTCGGCCACCCTCTCCCGATGGGAGAGGGCCTCGTTGCCAGATCCCTCTCCCTCTGGGAGAGGGTGCCGCGGAGCGGCGGGTGAGGGCACCAGCAACCATTACCTGTCCTCGTTGGCCGCCCTTCTGCACCGTCGTCATCAGCTTCTGCACGCTCGGCGACATCTTTCGCAGGAACGTGTTGGGATGCACGCCGATCCACACCATGAGCACGACCAGCGGCACCATCGCCGCGACCTCGTTCCACGCGATCTCGGGCACGGATCGATTCTCTTCTTTCGTGACCGGGCCGAAGAAAACGCGCTGCACGAGCCACAAGAGATAGATCGCAGCGAGGACCACTCCCGCCGCCGCGATGATCGTTGCGGTCGGATGGGTCTTGAAAGATCCGGCCAGGATCAGGAATTCGCCGACGAAGCCATTCAGTCCCGGCAGGCCGACCGACGAGAGCACGGTGATCACGAAGAACGTCGCATAAAGCGGCATCGTGGCCGCCAGGCCACCATAGTCAGCCAACATGCGAGTGTGCCGGCGCTCGTAGATCACTCCCACCAGCAGGAAGAGCGCGCCGGTTGATAGTCCGTGATTCACCATCTGCAGAATCGAGCCTTCAATCGCAGTCTGATTGAGCGCGAAGATGCCCAGTACGCAAAAGCCGAGGTGCGAGACCGAAGAGTAGGCGACCAGCTTCTTCATGTCTGGCTGCACCCATGACACCAGCGCGCCGTAGATCACGCCGATGACGGCGAGGATGATCATCAGCTTCGCGTACTTGGCTGTTGCGTCAGGAAAGAGCGGCAGACAGAATCGCAGGAAGCCGTAAGTTCCCATCTTCAGCATTACGCCTGCAAGGATGATCGAGCCTCCCGTCGGCGCCTCGACGTGCGCGTCCGGCAACCACGTATGCAGCGGGAAGAGGGGCACCTTGATTGCGAACGCCAGCGCAAACGCGGCGAACAGAATCGCCTGCGTGTGCATCGGGATGGACAAGCCGTACAGATGCGCGATCGAAAAGTCGGGACGGCCGACGTCGTGGTACTGCAGGAACGCCAGATAGATGATGCCGAGAAGCATCAACAACGAGCCGGAGATCGTGAAGAGGAAGAACTTGATGGCGGCGTAGATGCGATTCGCGCCGCCCCAGACACCGATCACGAGATACATCGGCAGGAGCGTCAGCTCGAAGAAAACGTAGAAAACGAGGATGTCGGTGGCCATGAACACGCCGATCATCGCCGCTTCCATGATCAGAAACGCGATGACGTACTCCTTCGGATGTTTGTGAATCGCGTTCCACGACGAGAGGAAGACGACCGGGGTCAGGAGCGTCGTCAGCATCACCAGCCAGATCGCGATCCCGTCGACGCCCAGCGCGTAGCGTATTCCCCACTGCGGAATCCAGGTGTGTGACTCGACGAACTGGAACGTCGCGACGCTGTCCTGGAAAAGTTGAACGACCACGAACGAGAGCCCGAAGGTCACAATCGAGGCGCCAAGGCCGAGCGACTTGATCGCAGTGACGGCATTGCGCGGAAAGAAGGCCAGGATGACCGCGGCCGCGATCGGCAACCAGACGATCCAGCTCAGAATGTTGTTCACGCGAACACCCACATGAACACGATCACGCCGACGAAGAACATCAGCGCGTAGTTGCGGACATTGCCGGTCTGGAAGAATCGCAGCAGATCGCCGACGAGCGCGACTGCGTAGCCAAGAAGAGCCAGCAGGCCGTCGATCATTGCGTCGATGCCTCGCCATAGGAATCGCGAAAAGCGCTCCAGCGGCGTGACGACCGTGGCGTCGTAGAACTCATCAACGTAGTACTTGTTCTCGAGCGTTCGCGCGAGTGCCGGCGTTGCCCTGGCGAGCTCCGCATCGGCAGCCAATCCTCTCTTGAAGAATCGGTTGTATGACAGCCACGCGCCGAAGACCGCCACAGCCGTCGAGGCCAGCATCACGAACCACTCGACGCGCACCGGAACTTCGAACGCTGCGCCTCGGGCATAGATCGGTTCCATCCAGCCCCCGAGAAGGTGGCGAATGTGCAGATGCTCGCCGATCGCCGGTGGGATGCCGAGCGCTCCTCCGACGATGGAGAGCGCCGCCAGGACGATCAACGGAATGGTCATCGTCGGCGGCGATTCGTGGATGTGATGCTCCTGCTCGTGCGTTCCTCGAAACTCTCCCGTGAAAGTCAGGAAGAACAGCCGGAACATGTAGTAAGCGGTGAACAGCGCCGCGATCGTTCCCATGAAATAGACGATGCGATCGAGCGCCAGGGGCAGATAAGGGGAGCCGAGCGCGGAGACGAGAATCTCATCCTTGGAGAAGAATCCGGAAAGGGGAGGGAAGCCGGCAATCGCGCACGTCGCGATGAGAAACGTCCACGCAGTGATCGGAATCTTCTTCCACAGCCCGCCCATGTTTCGGATGTCCTGCTCTCCGCTCATCGCGTGAATGACGGCGCCCGATCCGAGGAACAGGCAGGCTTTGAAGAAGGCGTGCGTGACGAGGTGGAAGATGCCGGCGGTGAAGGCGCCGACTCCGACGCCGATGAACATGAATCCGAGCTGCGACACGGTCGAGTAGGCCAGCACCTTTTTGATGTCGTTCTGGCGAACGGCGATGGTTGCCGCGAACAGCGCCGTCAAAGCGCCGATGAAGGCGACGACCATCATCGCCGTCGGCGACAGCAGATAGAGAACGTTGGTCCGCGCGATCATGTAGACGCCGGCAGTGACCATCGTTGCGGCGTGGATCAGCGCCGAGACCGGCGTCGGACCCGCCATCGCGTCGGGCAACCAGACGTAGAGCGGGATCTGCGCCGACTTGCCGGNNGCGAAGTCGACGGAGCTGAAATTCGCGAACATCAAGAACATCGCGACCAGAAAACCGAAGTCGCCGATGCGGTTGACGATGAAGGCCTTCTTGCCGGCCGCCGCTGCGAATTCCTTGTCGTAGTAAAAACCGATCAGCAGATACGAACAGAGCCCAACGCCCTCCCACCCGACGAACATCACGAGATAGTTGCTGCCGAGGACCAGAACGAGCATCTCGGCCAGGAAGAGATTGAGATACGAGAAGTAGCGCGCGTATCCCGGCTCGTGACCCATGTAGCCGACCGAATAGAAGTGGATCAGCGTTCCGACCCACGTCACGACCATCAACATCGCGATCGACAACGGATCGAGCTGGAACGCCAGGTCGGCGCCCACGCCGCCGCTGCTGATCCAGTTGTAGACAACGTTGACATACCGCTGCCCCTGGGGGTAAGCGGCGTGGTATTGGAAGACGGCGATCGTTACGACGATCGCGGAAAGGAGGGAAGAGAGCGGGCCGACGATCGAAACGAAGGTCCGTCCGGCGCGCTCGCCTAACAGCCCGTTCAGCACGAAGCCGAGCAGCGGCAGCGCCGGAATCAACCAGAGGTGGCTCAGCATGCGCGGGCGGCGGTGCCGGGTGCCGGGTGCCGGGTGCCGGGCTTCTTCCCCGGTTTTTCACTCAGCACTCGGCACGCGGCACGCGGCACCTTGTTTCCTCCTCGCGGCGCGCGAGGAGACCCCGCGAGCCTTTATCGATCTTCGTCGCGGAGTCGATCCTGATAGTCGTCCGATGATGCCGGATCGAGCTCCCAACGTTTCTTATCGCGACTGCGTTCTTTTTCTCCGACCTTCAGCTCTTCGTTGTCTTGATAGGTGACGCCGATGGCCTCACCGATTTCCTGCACGTTGTCTTGTCCGGGCGTGGGTGCGCTGCCGGCCACCGACTCCTCGCCTGAGCTATCGGCATCTTCCCAACGCGCGTCGATGTCTCCGCCCGACAGAATCGGATTGGTGTCGGTATGCTCGCGAAGGCGCTCGCGGAGCTTTTTCGATCCGGCAGACACATCCGGGATCGTCGGCTCGAGCGCGTCGTCGATTCCGTCGCGATTCTCGTCCTTCCGTTCATCCTCTTTCCAGTCAATGAGTTTCTCGGTCTTGTCCATTTTTCAGCTCCTTACGCCTGAGCCGAAAAATGCGATGTTTGCGCCAATCACCAGCGCATCAGGTTCGCCTCGTCGACATCGATCGTTTCGCGGTGATGAAACAGGGAAATGAAAATGGCGAGGCCCACGGCAGCCTCAGCCGCGGCAATCGCCATCACGAAAAAGACAAAGATCAAGCCATGGAGCTGATGGAACTGCCGCGCATAGGCGAGGAATGTGAGATTGACGGCATTCACCATCAGCTCGATGGCCATGAAGATGGTGATGCCGTTCTTTCGGGTCAGCACGCCGCAGACGCCGATGGCGAAGAGGATCGCGCTGAGAATCAAGAACCACTGAGTCGGAATCACGATGCCTGTACTCCGCGTGCGCTCAGCACCAATGCCCCGACGATCGCCGCCAGCAGGAGAATCGAGACCATCTCGAACGGAAA
>QHVX01000112.1 GCA_003222375.1 Acidobacteriota bacterium | reverse complement strand
TCGCGCCGCCGTCGGTCAGCACGCGGGCGGTCGGCGGGACGCGGTGGTCGCGATCGAGGACCACGCGCGTCCATGGTGTGATGGCGTTGTTCCAGCCGAGCCTTCGAGTCAATTGCGGATCGTCTTCCGAGACTGTGCCGCCGCCGACGAGAATCGCATCGTATTCCTCGCGGAGCTCGAGGCTCTTTTGCCTCGATGCTTCCGACGTAATCCACATGCTCTCCCGCGCGGCGGTCGCGAGCTTGCCATCCAGAGTCATCGCCGCTTTGAGGCAGACGAAGGGCCTCTTCGCGCTGACGGCGTGGAGAAACTTTTCGTTGAGGCGTCGCGCTTCGAACTCGAGAACTCCGATTTCGAGCGGCAAGCCCGCACCCCGAAGCTCTTCGATGCCGCGACCGCTGACGATGTCGTGCGGGTCAGTCGTCGCGATCACAACCTTCGCGACGCCCGATTGACGAATGATATTCGCGCACGGTGGAGTGCGACCGTGGTGCACGCACGGCTCGAGGTTGACGTACATCGTCGTGCCGCGCGGGTCCTCGCAGTGCTGCAGCGCCTTCACCTCGGCATGTGGCTCGCCGGCGCGCTGATGCCACCCCTCGCCGACGATGTGGCCATCGCGCACGAGCACACATCCGACCATCGGGTTTGGGCTGACCGAGTAACGGCCGCGGTCCGCGAGCTCGAGCGCGCGCCGCATGAAGCGTTCGTGATCCACGAGAGGATTCTAGCCGCCTAAGAGGCGGCTCTACGTGGCGCCGGCTCTCAGCCGGCAAAAAGAAGCGCCGCCGAGGTCGGCGGCGCTCCCCTGAGAAGAAAGAAATGAGATTAAGGAACTTTGATGAAGCGGTAGCCCTGGAGCAGACGGCTATTGCCGCCGCGTCCCGAGCTGACGACGTACATACGAACTGTCTTGCCGCTGGGCAGATGGTCGACCGCGGCGCGGAAATCGTTGACGTCGTTAACTTTTGTACCTTGAACTTCAGTGATCACATCGCCTTCGGTCAGTGCTTCACCGGCGGGCGAAACTTCCTTGACGTTCGTTACGACCACGCCGTTGCGGATCTTGTCGTCGATGCTGTAGGCCTGACGCGTCTGCGGCGTCAGATTATCGACCGACATTCCGAGACGATTGCGGGACGGCTGAACGCTGCTGTTGTCGCTGCGGTCCGAATTGTCCGCTTCGAGGGTACGCTCGGTCGTCGTCGCGTTCAGCGTCCTGCGCTGTCCGTCGCGGATGACCGTGATGTTCACCTTCGAGCCGACCGGCAGATATGAGATGTAGTCGATGAGCTCGCGGTTGGTGTTGATCTTCCGTCCGTCGATCTCGACGATCACATCGCCGGGCTGGATGCCTGCCTTTTCTGCGGGTTTGCCGGCTTCGACGTTCTGCACTAGCGCTCCACGTGCTTCGGAGAGCTTGAACGAGTCTTTGACGTCGTCGGTCACCGGGACAATGCCCATGCCGAGGTAGCCGCGGATGACTTTGCCGTTCTTCAGCTCGGGGAGGAGGCGCTTGGCGGTGTTGATCGGCGTTGCGAATCCGAGTCCCTGTGCTCCGCCACCGCGAATCGCGGTGTTGATGCCGACGACTTCGCCGTTGATGTTGAGCAGCGGTCCGCCGGAATTGCCGAAGTTGATGGCGGCATCGGTCTGGATGAAGTTCTCGAACGACTGCGTCTCCTGGCTCAGGCCGAGCGAGCGGCCTTTCGCGGAGATGACGCCGACCGTCAGCGTGTTCTCAAACTGGAACGGGTTGCCGATCGCGATCGCCCAATCGCCCTTGCGGATGTGATCGGAATCGCCCAGCGGAACGTTTGGAAGGCCGCTGCCGGCATCGATCTTCAGCAGTGCGATATCGGTCGCCGGATCGCGGCCGACGATCTTGGCGGAAACGGTGTGGCCACCGTTGCCGTCGGCGTCCGCGCCGTAGTGGACTTCTACTTTCGTGGCTCCATCAACGACGTGGTTGTTGGTGAGGATGTAGCCATCGGGCGAGATGATGAATCCCGAGCCACCGCTGCGCTGCGCGTGCTCGTCGTCCTCGCCTTGATCGCGAGGATTGTTCGGGCGGCGACGTCCGTCATTCGGATTCGGGAAGAAAAAGTCGAACGGATCGATCCCGAAATTCCGCCGGCGCATATCGCTCGTCTTGACCACCTCGGTCGAAGTGATCGAGACGACTGCCGGCGCAACGCGCGCGGCGATGTCGGCGAACGACGGGACGCTGACCGTAGTCGCGACCGCTGGGCCGGATGAGGTTTGAATCACCGGCGCTGACTGTGCGTTCGACTTGCGCATCAGACCGAGATCGGCGCTGATGACGATGCCGAACACTACCGACGCGATGATGATCGCGACGGTCGACAAAATGCGTTTGGTACGTGAGTTCATGGCTTTTGATTGCTCCTTGTGGGTTGAAGAACGCTGGCCGTGGTCCAGGTATTTTCCACCCGCCTGCGGCTGCCGTCTAGGGTGTGACGAACAACCCGATGAATTGTTTCGTCGATAGTACGACCGGCTTGCGGCGCCCGTTGAAACGCATGGGCAACAAAAAGCCCCGCTCTCGCGGGGCCAAACCCACTGCAGGAGAAATGTTTAAACTACAGTCCGGCGTCCCACAATCAGACGATAGATGAACAGCAGGACAATCGCCCCGATGATCGAGCCGATCCAGCCGGCCGTCTGCTCCTGGCGTCCGAGAAGGGCCGAGGCCAGGAAGCCGCCGACGAATGAGCCGGCGACGCCGAGAAGAATGGTGACAATCCAGCCACCCGGATCGCGTCCCGGCATGAGGAACTTTGCGATCGCGCCGACGATGAGACCAAACAACAGCCATCCAAGGATACTCATGCTCTTTCCTCCAAGCTTTCGTCAGCGTGACGCTGACAAGCTAATAGATGAGCAAGGGGAGTGCCCGGAGCCGCGTTCCGGGTGCCGCGTGAAGCAAGCTCCGCTGTAGACTCGCGGCACGCGGCACTTCGGCACGCGGCACTCCATGAGAATGCGCGCAATCAAGCGAATCGGGATCCTGACCGGCGGCGGCGATTGCCCGGGACTCAACGCCGTGATCCGGGCCGCGGTTCGCACCGCCACCCGCGACCACGACCTCGAAGTCCTCGGCATCCAGCTCGGGTTCGAAGGCCTGCTCAACAAGTCGTGCATTCCGCTGACCAACGAGCTCATTCGCGGCATCCTTCCGAAAGGCGGAACGCTTCTACGCACGACCAACCGCGGCAATCCTTTCGAGTTTCCGGTCGAAGCAGGCAAAGAAGACCGCTCCGCGCTCCTGCTCAGGAACATCAAGGAGCTCGGTCTCGACGGCATCATCGCGATCGGCGGCGACGGCACGCTGAAGATCGCGCAACGTCTCTTCGAGATGGGCATCCCGATGATCGCGGTACCGAAGACGATCGACAACGACCTCGCGGCGACCGACTTCACGTTCGGATTCATGACCGCCGTTTCCGTCGCGACCGATGCTGTCGATCGATTGCACACGACGGCCGAGAGCCACGATCGCGTGATGATTCTGGAAGTGATGGGCCGTCACTGCGGCTGGATCGCGTTGCACTCCGGGCTGGCGGGTGGAGCGGACATCATCCTGATTCCGGAGATTCCGTACACACCCGAGGCGATCGTCGAATCGATCCGATCGCGGCAGAAGGAAGGCTCGCCCTTCGACATCATCGTCGTCGCGGAGGGCGCGAAGCGGGTGGGTGGGGCGGAGCGCTACATCGACCGCCGTTCCAAGCGCCTGGGCGGCATCGCGTACCAGGTCGCGGACGAGATCGCGCGCGCGATCAACCTCGAGATCCGCGTGACCGTGCTCGGGCACATTCAGCGTGGCGGCTCGCCGATCCCGTTCGATCGTGTGCTCGCGACGCGCTTCGGCAAGGCGGCGGCCGATCTGATCGCAAAAGGCGACTTCGGAAAGATGGTCGCGCTGCGCGGCGAGCAAATCGTCGCGGTGCCGATTCGCGATGCGGTGTCGAATCCGAAGTACGTCGATCCTGACGGTGAGCTGGTCGCGACCGCGCGAAGCCTCGGCATCTCATTTGGCGACGCGCTGTGATTGGATGACTTTCCCGCCTTTCATGACGAACGTGACGCGGTCCATGACCTTGATGTCTTTCAGTGGATCGCCGTCGATCGCGACAATGTCGGCAAATTTGCCCGGCTCGATCGCGCCGGCATCGATCTGCAGCAGCGCCGCGGCGTTCATCGTGGCGGTTTGGATCGCCTGAAGCGGCGTCAGGCCGCCTTTCACCAGCGCCTCGAATTCGCGCGTCGTATATTTCGGCTCGTCGTCGAGGCCGTAGGCAATCCTCAGATGATGCGCGATCGCGCGCTCGAAGGCCGGCTGCTGGAATTTGAGGATCTGTTTCCCCTTCTCGACCATCATCGGCTCGATGCCTGACGACGGCGGTACTTCGCGTTGAAATGTTTCCAGCGTCGGAACGAGCCACGTGCCGCGCTGCTCCATCATGGCGGCGGTTTCATCATCGAGCATCGTGCCGTGCTCGATCGAATCGACTCCCGCCTGGACGGCCGCCTTGATTCCCGCGGCTCCTTCGGCGTGCGCCATGACGCGCCGCTTCGCCTGATGCGCGGTCGCGACGATTTCGCGTAGCGTCGCATCACTTAGCTCCTGCACCGTGTAGTCGCTGAACGGATCGAGAACGCCGCCGCTGGCCATCACCTTGATCCAGTCCGCGCCGAACTTTACGTTGTAGCGCACGGCGGCGCGCCCCTGATCGGGCGTGTCGGCGATGTTCGGAAACGGATGCAGCGGAACGTCAGATGCGAGCGGATTCAGGTCGGCATGTCCGCCCGTGATCGAGATCGGCACGCCGGCCGCGATCACTCGCGGACCATCAAACATCCCCTTCGCGAATGCATCGCGCAACGCGATGATGCCGAACGCGAGATCGTCGGTGCCGGCATCGCGCACGGTCGTGAATCCACGGCTCAGATAGAACTGCGCGTTCTGAAGGCCGAGGAGCGTCTTCTGAGGAGCGGAACGGCGGAGGCTCCCGCTGGCTGAGAAGTCATTCCAATCCGTTTCGAGGTGCACGTGGCAGTCGATCAGCCCCGGCAGCACTGTGGCATCGCCGAGATCGATCACATTGGCGTTGGCAGGGGCGCTGTGCGCAATCAAATCGATGCGATCGCCCCGCACGATGATGAATGCATCTGAAACGCTGCCGGTTCGCACGTCCAGCAGGCGGTGCGCGTGCACGGCCGTGACTTGTGACTGGGCGGCGACCGCCACCAACGCAGTCGCAAGGAATATGAGCCTCGCTCTGATCATTTGACCTCCGACGTACAATGCGTTTTTTGGATACAGGAGAAATCGATGGCAGGTAATTTAATCGACTACCGGGTGGAAAAGGGCGTTGCGATTTTTGAACTTAACGACCCTCCCGCCAATACCTACACCTACGAAATGAATCGCGAGCTGGACGACTGCATCCTCAAAGCGAGGATGGACGACGAAGTCCACGTGATCGTGATGCGCGGCGCGGGCGAGAAATTCTTCTCCGCCGGCGCGAACATCAAGATGCTTTCCGAAGTGACGCCGCAGTTCAAATACTTCTTTTGCCTTCACGCGAATGAGACGCTGCTGCGCCTGGAGCAGACGCCGAAGCTCGTGATCGCCGCGCTGAACGGACACACCGTCGGTGGCGGATTGGAGATCGCGATGGCGGCCGACATTCGCATCGCGCAAAAGGGCGCCGGCAAAGTCGGTCTGCCGGAAGTCACCCTCGGCGTTCTGCCGGGAACCGGCGGCACGCAGCGACTTTCGCGCATCGTCGGCAAGTCGCGGGCAATCCAACTCATGGGCGAGGGGAATCTGTTCGACTTCGAGCAGGCCCAGGAATGGGGCATCGTCAATTATGTGTGGCCGGCTGAAGAGGGTGGGCGGAAGTGGTGGGACCGCGTGATGGAGTATGCATGGAGCTTCTGTCCGCCTAACAAAGCGGCGAAAGCCGTTGGCCGCATCAAGCGATCGGTGCAGACCGGGTGGGAGATCCCGATGGAGAGCGCGCTGGCGGTCGAGCGCGAGCTGCAACAGCAACTCTTCCAGAGCGATGACGCCAAAGAAGGTCTCGGCGCCTACAACCAGAAACGTAAGCCGCAATTTGCGGGAAAATAGTTGCTCGGTTTCTGAACACCTTTGTAAAACGGCAACTATGCGACAGCTAATCGCTGCGGCAGCTTTAATTCTCTTAACGATGCCCCTCTCCGCCAGCATCGGGACTTGCTTCGATTTAGGTGGGCCACCGCCAAACCCAAGCGTGAACGTTGTGCAGTTATCGCCATCCACGTTGCGGGTCGTGTTTACGAACGGCTTCGCTTCAAATACAAACGAATATGTGACTGTCGGGACTCCATCGTTTACGTTCGCTGGGACCGAAGTTCTCGTGACCCAGGCGCTGAACGTTGCGACGCCGGTCATCGAGACTCCACCGCCTGTCTACAACCCACTCTGCCAGCGCGAGATAATTGATATACCGTCGCTGCCGCCACCTATCGATTGATTTGGACTTACGCGTACACGGGGCCGAGGACGGGACCGCCGACGGTCAGGCTGTCGTTCTCACTTCCGGCGCCGAGC
>QHVX01000085.1 GCA_003222375.1 Acidobacteriota bacterium | reverse complement strand
AGCTCACCGAACCGGAGTTTGTCAAACTTGCAACCATTCTCGAGAAAGCTGGCCACAACGACATAGCCGGATCCATCCGGATGCGCCTGCTGACCGAGTATCCACAAGGCCGACTCACCGAACAGACATACGCCGCTGCGCCGATTGCGACGCTGACCGATGATGCTTTGCTGGCATTGGCCAGGAAACTCGCAACCTACGATCACTACGACGAGGCGCTGGATCTGCTTCGCCGTGTTGGGCAGCAGAATTCTCGCGAATACCAGTCGTTCCGGCTGCGCGCCCTCTTCAACTCCCGGCATTACGAGGACGTTCTCAAAACACGGAAGTTAAAAGACCCCACGCTGATGCTCATCCGGGCGCGTGCGGCGTGGCGGGCGGACGAACCGAAAATCTTTCTGACCACGCTGAAGCGCATCGAACGCTTGTATCCGCGCAGTCCGCAGGCGGCGGAAGCGAAGCTGTTGCGCGCGAAGTACTACAGCGTCGACGAGCCGAATCTCGGTCGCGCGATCGCGAATCTCGAAAAAGGAATCAAGACCGCCGGATCAGGACCAGAAGGTGAAAACCTCTGGACGCTCGGCTGGACCTACGTTCTGGCGAAACAGTACGACGACGCTCTGCGCATCTTCGATCGCTACACGCAAGCTTTCCCCGACGGCGACTACCGCAGCAACGTGCTCTTCTGGTCCGCGAAAATTCACGAGTGGCGAGGTCGCGCCGACGAGCGCGATGCAGCGTTCAACATGCTGCTCACTACCTATCCGTACAGCTACTACAGCGTCCGCGCTCGCGAGATCCTGGGCAAACCCGTCGTCGCTCCGCTGGAGGTTCCGAACGGCAATCTTTTCCCGAACGTCGATGCAGAAATTGCGAATGCGAATGAGCCGCGGCTGGATTCGGTAAGAGAACTGACCTGGCTGGCCCTCAATCGCGAAGCGACTGTGGAGATGAAAGCGATAGCGGCCGCCCATCCCGAGAACGCCGGCATCGCCTTCAAGCTCGCTGACCTGTACGCCTCCTCCGGCGAGCCCTTCAAGGCGATCATCCTTCTGCAGCGCCAGTTCCGGCCCTTCATCCGCCACGGCGGAGTTGGCGTGCCGCATCGTTTCTGGGAGATCCTGTTTCCACTCAAGTATTGGGAATCCATCCGCACCGAGGCCCAGCGGCGGCAGATTGATCCGTATTTGATCGCGTCCATCATTCGGCAGGAAAGCGGATTCGAGCCGACCGTGGTTTCCAACGCGGGAGCGGTCGGAGTCATGCAGATCATGCCGCAGGAAGCAGAACGGATCGCGACCGCCGCCGGCATCCAGACGCCGAACCGTCAACAATTGTTCGATCCACAGACAAATATCGCCATCGGAGTCGCCGAGTACGCCCAGAAGCTGGCAGTGATGCAGGGCACGGAGGTCCTCGCAATCGCGGCCTACAATGCGGGTGAGGACGCCGTTGGCAAATGGATTGCTCAAGCGCCACTCGATGACATCGACTTATTCATAGAATCGATTCCGTATAACGAGACGCGGCTCTACGTGAAGAGCGTTACACGGAACCGCTTCGAATATCGGCGGATATATGAGGGCGTCTTTAGTTCTTCGTAGTCTTCATTTTCTGGCATCGACCATTTTTGCCGGGCTCCTCGGCGCTTCAGCCGAGGCGAGCACCACTCAACTTGTCCTCAGCCGCGATGCGCGTCCAGAGGGCATGATCAGCGGCGTCGTCGACCTCACCGTCAGTCCTGGATTTGACGGCGCGCGCGTGACGGTGGTTGTCGATGGGCAGAAGCTCACCGACGGCCTGAGGTCGCCGTATCACGTGACGGTCGATTTCGGCCCGACCGTTGTCGAGCACAAGATCTCGGTCATCGCGTACAGCGGCGAGAGGAAACGTGTTCAGTGGCACGACACAATCAATCAAGGCCATCTGCCCCTGACTATCAAATTGACTCCCATCGACGTGACAAATCGCGTTTTCGAAGCGTCGGTGACGTCGCCGCAAAACGACCCGGTGGAGAAAGTCGAATTCTGGGATGGCGGCAAGGTCATCGCCTTGCTCAGCGAGGCACCGTATCGCTTCACCATTCCACTTGAGAACTTTGCGCAGCAGTTCGCGCAGGTGACGGCGCGGACCAAATCCGGCGATGAAGCCGCCGACTTCTGGTCGGGCACCGGCGACGTTCACGCGGAGTCTGTCGAAGTGCGGACGGTTCCGATCTTCGTATCGGTCGTCGATCGCAACGGCGTGACGCATGACGACGTTGACCGCTCACTGTTCCGCATCATCGACAACGGCAGCGAAGGCAAGATCCTCGAATTCGGCAAAGCCTTCGATCAGCCGATCTCGATCGCATTGATTGTCGACGCATCGGCCAGCATGACGTATTCGATGTCGGATGCGACGAAAGCCGCGTTGACGTTCGTCCACCGAACGCTCAAGGAAGGCGACCGCTGCGCCGTTTTCGCCGTCCGCGACGTTCCACGGCGTGAAGTCGCGATTACCGCCGACCGCGCCGCCGTCGAGAAGGCGCTCACCGGCCTGAAAGCGTCGGGCCGCACCTCGCTGTACGACGCAATCAGCAGCGCCATTCGCGAGCTGCGCAATGAAAAAGTGCGCAAAGCGATCGTGATTCTCAGCGACGGCGGCGACACGGCTTCGATCATGTCCTTCGAAGAAATCGACCGCCTCAGCAAGGAGGCCGGCGTCCCGTTGTACTTCATCGCCTACGACAGCGGCGCGCCCTCGGAGCCGCAGGAAGTCGACCGCATGAACTACCTGGCCGGCGAGACCGGCGGCTTCCTCGTGACAGCGTCGGCCGACAACCTGCAGGCGAAGTACGGCGACATCGCGAAGGACCTCCGCGCGCAATACGCGATCCTGTATCAGATCAGCGATCTTGCGAAGCACAACGAGTGGCGCCGCGTTCGCGTAGTGCTGAACTCGCCGAAGCTGACCGCGCGTACGATCCGCGGCTACTTTACGCCGTAACGTCATCCTGAGCCGCGCAGACGGCGAAGGATCTCCGGTTGCGACATGGTGCGCATCTTGAGATCCTTCGCTCCACTCAGGATGACGATCCACCGCAACGATTCCCTCATCGTGCAACTTCGGCGCGAGCTGAAGGCCATCCCCGCATTCCAGCGACTGCTCGATCCCGCGCGTATCGACGTCACCGGCCTAGCCGTAGAAGCGCGCGCGCTGACGATTGCGACGTTGCAGGAGTCGGCCGGCCGGCGGATCGCAATCATCGTCCCGGGCGATGCGGCCATCGACGACTTCGACTCGGCACTCCGGCTTTTCCATCGCGATCCACGATGCGTTTCCGCGTATCCGAGCCCGTCGCTTTCGCCGTATCAAGAGCTCTCGCCGTCCCTCGGCGTCGTCCGCGAGGAGATTCAGGCCCTCGGCATGCTGGCGGCGGGCGAGCTCGACATCCTGATCGCCCCGGCGCGTGCGCTTTTTTCGCGAATGCCACAGCCGGACGACTTCGCGGGCCGCACGATTGCGGCCGCGCAGGGAACCGACATCGACGTTCGCGCGATCCTCGAGCGCCTTGTCGAAAACGGATTTGTCCGAACGGATCTCGTCGGCGAAGCGGGCGAGTTCGCGTTTCGAGGCGGTATCCTCGACGTTTTCCCGCCCAACGCGACCAAGGCTCTCCGCCTGGAGCTCTTCGGCGACACGATTGACTCGCTGCGTCAGTTCGACGTCGAAACGCAGCGATCCGAAGAAGCGATCGACAACGCGACGATTCTGCCGATGACCCAATTCGCGATCTCGCGCGAGATGCGCAGTGCGCTCGCGCGTCGTCTGTCGCTTGATTTCATGGATCCGCTTTTCAAACGCGATGTCGCAGAAAAAATCGATCGCCTCAACGAGCACGGAACGTTTCCGGGCATCGAGCACTTTGCACCGGTTGCGATCGAAACGGTCAGCTTCTCCGAATACGTCCGCGATTGGGAAGTCATCCTGGTCGAACCCGATCAGATCACCACCAGCGTCGCGAAGTTCGAAGCGTTGCTGCGCGCTGAATACGAGGGCGCAGCCGCAAAAGGTCACGCGGTTTATGCGCCGGAGAAAATCACGACTCCCGGCGTCGACGTCCTCAACTTCCTCGGCAGCGCGCGGCTCGCGATGAGCGAAGTCCACATCATGAGTAAGGAATACACCGAAGTGCGGCTGCACGCGCCGCAGGTCGATCGATACACGAACCGGTTGAGCGAATGGGCGGCTGACGTCAAGAAGACGCGTGATCGGCGACAGATCTTCTTTACAGCGACGAAAGGCGGACATGAAAAAGTCGAACGGCTGCTGAAAGAGTTCGAGATCCGGCTGGAGATCACGCCTGGCGCTCTTGGCCGGGGCTTCCATTTCGAGGACATCAATCTCACTGCCTATTCCGAGTGGGATCTGTTCGAACCGCCGACATCGACCCGCATCGGGGGAAAAAAGCGCACTGCCGACGCGTTCGCGACCGATCTTCGCGATCTGAAAGTTGGCGACTACATCGTCCATGTCGATCACGGCGTAGGCCGTTTCCACGGACTGCAGCGCATTCCGTTCGGCGAAACCGAGCGCGAAGTCATGGAGATCGAATACTCCGGCGGCGGCAAGCTGCTGATGCCGATGGAAAACCTCAATCTCATCCAGAAGTACTCGGGCGGCGGCGACGCACAACCGAAGCTCGACAAACTCGGCGGCACGGCGTGGGCGCGCACCAAAGCGTCGGTCAAGAAAGCAATGCGCGACATGGCCGACGAGCTCCTCAAGCTCTACGCCACGCGCCAGATGGTGCCGGGCCACGCCTTCAGCAAGGACTCGCCGTGGCAATTCGAATTCGAGGAGGCGTTCGAATTCGAGGAGACCGAGGATCAGGCGCTGGCGATTGACGAGGTGAAGTCGGACATGGAGTCGCGCAAGCCGATGGACCGTTTGCTGTGCGGCGACGTCGGATATGGCAAGACGGAAGTCGCGATGCGGGCGGCGTTCAAATCGGTGATGGATGGCAAGCAGGTGGCGATGCTCGCGCCGACCACGATCCTCGCCTATCAGCATTACCGCACATTCCTGCGGCGCTTCGCGTCGTTTCCGGTAACGATCGAGCTCCTGACGCGCTACTACTCGCCGAAAGAGCAAAAAGAAATCGTGAAGAAGCTGGAGACCGGCGAGATCGATGTCGTCATCGGCACGCATCGCCTTCTGTCGAAGGACATCGCATTCAAGGATATCGGCCTGCTGGTCATCGATGAAGAGCAGCGATTCGGAGTCGGACAGAAGGAGCGGCTCAAGCAGCTCAAGAAGGCGATCGATGTTCTGTCGATGTCGGCGACTCCGATTCCGAGAACTCTGAATATGTCGCTGATCGGAATCCGCGACATTTCGATCATCGAAACGCCGCCGAAAGACCGCCTCGCGATTCAGACGGCAGTCGTGCCGTTCAACGACGATTTCATCCGCGAGGCCATCGAATTCGAATGCGGCCGCGGCGGCCAGATCTTCTTCGTCCACAACCGCGTCGAATCGATCTACGGCGTGAAGGAGTATCTGGAGAAGATCGTGCCGAGCTTGCGCGTGATCGTGGGGCACGGCCAGATGGAGGAGCGCGAGCTCGAACGCGCGATGCTGGCGTTCATCAATCGCGAATACGATGTGCTGCTGGCCACCACCATCATCGAAAATGGTATTGATATTCCTGCATGTAATACAATACTAATAAATCATGCTGAACGCTTCGGCCTCTCGCAGCTTTATCAGCTTCGCGGGCGGGTGGGGCGCAGCGATCGCCTGGCCTTCTCCTATCTCCTTGTCCCCAGCGATCGCATTCTCACCAGCGACGCGCGCAAGCGTCTGGCCGCCATCCAGGAATTCGCCGACCTCGGCGCCGGATTCCGCATCGCCGCCAAAGACCTCGAGATCCGCGGCGCCGGCAACATCCTCGGCGGCGAGCAATCGGGACAGATCGCCGCGGTCGGATTCGAGATGTACACCAAGCTGCTCGAGGAGACGATCCGCGAGCTGAAGGGTGAAGTCGTCGAAGAGGAAGTCGAGACCTCGATGAACCTCGGCGTCGACATCTACATCCCGCACGATTACATCGGCGACGAGAACGTCCGCATGATGTTCTACAAGAAAATTGCGGCCGCCACCACCGACGAACGCCTCGACGCCATCGCAAGCGAGATGCGCGACCGCTTCGGCGCGCTGCCCGCCAACGTCGAGCACCTGCTCCGCTTCGTGCGCGTCAAGCGATATGCGCAGCAGCTCGGCGTGCTCTCGATCGTGCGCGAAGGCGCCCGCGGTGTCATGAAGATGACGCAGCGCGCCAAGATCGACCCCAACAAGCTGCTGCAGCTGATCAACGACAACCCACAGATCAAGTTCACGCCCAGCGGCGTGCTGTCCTTTCCGCTCAAGGCGCACGGCCCGCAAGTCATCGACGCCATCAACGAACTGCTACAGACCATCGCGGCATAGCGTCATCCTGAGCCGCGCAGACGGCGAAGGATCTCGTCGACGAGACCCTTCGCTACGCTCAGGGTGACGTTGTACGATCCCACCCGTGCGCCGTCGCCTCGTTCTCGCGCTGTGCGTTGCGATCGTGGCCTGCCATCGCAAGCCGTCGATTCCGGCGGACGTCGTCGCGCGCGTCGGTGACCGCATGATCACACTCGCCGACTACAAGCGTTATCTCGAACGCAACGCCGGTACCGATCTGTCGCAAGTGGGACCGGAAGTGTCGAGCGCGATGCTCGATCAGTTCGTCGAGGAGATCATTCTTTCCGAATATGCCGCGGCGCACGGCGTAGAGATTCCCGCCGAGCAGATTGCATCCGCGGTGCGCAATGACGCCGGCGCCACGGTGATCGAGAAGCGCGACGACATGCGCCGGCAAAAATTGATCGGTACGATTTCCTCTGACGTCCCGGCGCCATCCGATCTCGAAATCCGCAGTTACTACGATCAACATCCCTCCGAATTCCACAGTGGCGAGGAAGTGCACATCCGCCAGATCCTCGTT
>QHVX01000084.1 GCA_003222375.1 Acidobacteriota bacterium | reverse complement strand
CGAGCCGTTGCGTAGCCAGGGTGTTCAAGGCGTCGGTCACTTCGACAATCGTCGCTTCGCCGGAACGATAACGCGAAATCGAAATTGCGACGTTGCGTTCGGCATCCGTGACTGCGCGCCGTGCATTGTCGACACGTTCGGCGGCCGTTATCGCCTCCTGGCGCGCTGTCGCATATTGGAGATAAAGGTCGCGAATCACCAGCTCGCGCTGTAGACGTGCACCGCGCGCGCGGAGCTCCGCCTGACGAATCCGGCTGAAGGTCGCGCCCCAATCAAAGATCGGAATGTCGACGTTCGCGGTCGCGAGGATTCCGCGATGCTGGCTGAGAATGTCGGGCGTGAGCGAGCTCGAATCAAAACCAGTGTCGACGGAGTATGTGATCCGCGGCAATAACTCTCCGCGCGACACTCCGATGTCGGCCTCGGCCGCGCGCACTTGTGCCTCGAGCTGCCTGAACTCCGGCCGCTGGGGAACATTCGCAACCGTAAGCGATTCGACGTCCTGAACGTTGATCGCCTGCGGAAGCGGTTCGATCGCAGGCGTGGTGGCGATTCCGGTCCCGAGCAGCGTGCTGAGAGAGGCGTTGGCGATCGCCTCCGCTTGACGCGCCTGCGCGAGGTCGTCGCGGCGCGCGGCGGTTTGCAATCGAGCGCGGATCGCATCGACCTCGGGCACTTCGCCGGCACGGTAGTTCAGATCCGTCACTCGCTCGAACTCTTGCGCTGCCGCAAGACTCTGCTCGGCGGCGCCGCGCTTCGCCGTTGCGAGTGCCGCGCCGTAATAGGCTTCGTTGACGCCGCGGACAAGCGCGCGTCGCGCAACCTCCGTTCCCGCCCGTGCAACTTCTAAAAGCGCACGACTCCGGCGAATAGCGGCGATCAATCCGTAGTGAAGATCCCCGGTGACACCGATCAGGTTCTGGTACTCGTGGACGGCGTTTTGCGCGATGAAGCTCGGATCCGATGTCCCCGGCGAACGCGAGTTGTACGTGAGCGTGAACGCATCACGCACGCGCGGCAGCAGCACCGCCCGGGCTTGACGCAAGTCCTCCGCGGCCATCTGCTGATCGATTTCGGCCTGACGCAGTGCTGAGACCTGTTGCATCGCTGCCGACAACGCTGTGGATAACGATATCGGCGTCGTGGGTTGAGGCGATGGTTGTTGCGCAAACGCAGATATCGCGATCGAAAAGACTAAAACCCACAGGCCGGGCCTCACACGCGCATGCTGATTCAAGAAACATGAACAAGCGATTAACCCGACTTTAGCCCGGGAACCGCCCCCGCCCGCCCGTCCCGCGCCCGCCGCGGCGGGGATAGCCGTTGTCCTGCCGGCGCTGCGCACGGCGATCCTGCAATTGCTGCTGCAACGTTTGCCACTGGTCCTGCGTCAGGATCGTTCTTTCAGCGGCCAGCAATGCGATTTGTTTGTCGAACAGCGAGTCGCGCAACGCGCGGACACGCTGGCCGGCGGTGACGATGTCGTCATTCGTCGGTTGTTTCGAGTCGAGAACCGATCGCACATCGCGCATCGCGACCATCATGTCGCGCTCCAGGCGCGAGCTGTCATCGGCCGGGATTCTGTCGAGGGCCGCGATCTGGTCGGCGGTCACCCGCACTGCATCGGCGAGCATGGGCTGATGCCACCAGTCGGCAGGCGGCAGCATGTCCAGACCGCCAGTGGCCACCGGTGGTGGTGGACTGTTGCGGGGCGAGTAAACCGGCTGATCGTAGTTGTCGGAGGCACAGGCGCAAACGAGGAGCGTGAGAGCGAGCAGTTGTTTCATACGATGGTGTACGGCGGGCGGCGCGGGGTTGTTGAATTAGTCCCGCAAGAGCAATCGCGCGGCATTGCCGCCCAAAATCGCGGCGCGGTCGGCTTCGGAAAGATCGAGCGCTGCGATGCTGTCGAGCATCTTGCGCAGGCTTCCGATCTGATGGGGATAGTCGCTGCCGGCGAGGATGTGGTCGGCGCCGGCAAAATCGATCGCGAGCTGCAGCGCGCGGACGTCGAAGTTGACAGAGTCGTAATAGAACTCCTTGAGGTATTCGCTCGGCGGACGGTCGATGTGCGCGCGGCATTCCTTGAATGCGTAGAAGCCGCGATCGAGCCGCTCGACGAGATACGGAATCGCGCCACCGAGGTGTCCGAGGGCCCATTTGATGCGGGGGAAGCGATCGACGGTGCCGCTGAAGACGAGGCTCGCGGCCGCGAGGGTGGTGTCGAGCGGAAATCCGACCAGCGGCATCAGCCAGTAATCCTTCATCGCTTCGACGCCGACCGGCGACGTCGGATGAATGTGAATGACCGCGCCCAGATCATTTGCGATTTCCCAGACTGGACGGAATCGATCGTCGCTCAACGCGATGCCGTTGATGTTGCTGAAGACCATCGCGCCGCAGAATCCGAGCTGACGGCAGGCGCGCTCGAGCTCCTTCGCTGAGGCAGTCGGGTCACTGAGCGGCAGCGTCGCAACCGCGGCGAAGCGTCCGTTCGACCCGCGCACGATGGATGCGAATCCGTCGTTGACCAGTCGCGCCAATTTGACGGCGGTCGCGGGTTCCTCGACGTGCGTGCCGGGCGTGGTCAGGCTGAGAATCTGGGTATCGACGCCATGCTCTTGCAACACGCTTTCGCGATACGCGATGTCGCGATGTCCGCGCACCGCAATGTTGTAGTCGCCGGGATAGTGAAGGACCGGATTGCCTTCAGCATCGACTGTCACCCGTACGCGGCTCGATCCCGATCGAAGTGCATCGAGGTAAGCCGGCGGGTAGAAGTGATTGTGGAAGTCGATGACCCTCATCAATCCTCTGTGACGGTGAAGTACACAGCGACGGGTGCGAGGATCAGCCACGCGACGAAGGCGAAAACTGGAATCGTGAGCAGCGGCCGATAATCGATCGGCGGCGGCGTCGCGCCGAGGACGACGATGGCGACAACGATCGCCAGGGCGATCAACGCGATCTGAATAAGTGTGGCGGTCCGGACCACAACGCGTCTTGCCTGCTGCCGTGCACGCATATTCGCGCGCCACCATACGAGGCCCGAGCTCGGAATCGTCGCTTCTCGGATGAGCGTACGCCGGTCATCGGCGACCGCAGAGGCAACGGCCAGCAGATCGGCGCAGCTCGCGCACGATGCGATGTGGCTTCGGATGTCGTCATCGATGTAGGCGCTCGCGACAGCGCGGAGGACATCGTTTTCGCGGTTGCAATTGCGGTTAAGCACGGAGCAGCTCCGCCAGCTTTCGCCGCGCTCTGAAAAGCAGTGACTTGATGCTCTTGCTGCTCAACCCGACGATCTCCGCGATTTCAACGTGTGACGACCCTTGCGCATATGCCAGCCACAGGATCTCGCGCTGCAGCGGCTTGAGTCGCGAAAGCGCACGAGCAAGATCGGTGCGCTGATCGTGGCGGGCATCCCGCGATTGCATATCTTCGGGCAGTGGAACATCGATTCCCCGCCGCTGCCTCCGCCCGTGATCTCGCGCCAGGTTCGTCGCGATCCGAAACAGCGAGTTGCGGCGATGCGATTCGCTCTCGTAATGCGTCCCGGCCCGATAGAACCGGAAGAACGCTTCCTGCAGGAGATCGTCGGCGGCATGCGAGTCTCCGGTGAGGCGGACGAGATAAGCCCACACCTGCCGCGCGGTCCGTTCGTAGAATGCTCGGAAGCTCTCCTCGTCCATCCGCGCCGGCGCGGCTTTCGCCTTCGATCGCTCGGCAGGCAGCGTTGTCTCGAGCATCAGTGCCGTAATCGCCATCGTTCAGATCATGTCACGATTCGCTGGGTCTGGCTGGGGTCCCGTTCCACAGCCCGAATCGCCGTGACAGCACATAGAAGATGATTGCTGAGATGACCAGGGCGATCCCAACCATTAATCCGATGATGCCGACTCCGTACAGACCCTCCGCTGCCGGCGGCTTGACTCGGAGGCTGACCAGATTGAATCCGATCCCGAGCGCAATCATCACCAGACCGGCCTGCAGCGACCAGAAAATCCTCCCGATCGGCGCGCTGATCGGACGTGGTCCTGCTTCGAGCGGAATCGGCGCCGACTCGAAGAAGCGTTTTCCAGCCGGCGTCTGGATGTAGGCCAGCAGCTCTTCATTGGAGGTGAATCGATCCAGAAGTTTGCTATGAACCTCGGTCTGCACCTTGGACAACCGACTCCACCGACGCTGCTCAATGAGCATCTTGACGGCCCAGATCAGCACCGAAGTGACAACGAGAAAAACGAGGAAGCCGGCGACGTCGCCCATGATCAACCGCCACGCACGCATCGACACCGGATCTTCGCTCTCTCCCCCAATTGAAACCTGCTCCAGAAAATACGAAGGGTTGTGCGCGATCTGGGGGTGCTGGCCGACGAAGCTGGCGAGCGCCGGATAGTTTGCGAGGTATGCCTCGTTGTTGAAGAGAGTCGGATCGAGTTTCAGCACCATTCCGAGCTCAGGCGGATAGCGTCGCAAAAGCGCCTTCATTTCTTCGCGAGTCTGCCGGCTATCGGTGTCGTCAACGGGAGCCGTGGCAATAACAGTCGCGGTCGCCGTAGGTGCCGCGGCTGTTGGCTTGGCGGCGATCGCACTCGAGGCGACCGCAAGGAGGATAAGGCTGATGATTTTTCGAATCATGACCGGTAATACGCAGGGTTTGTCCAAAGGTGCACAGTCGATGAAACCCCTCTTCACGCCCCTGGGTAAATACTGAGCGGAATGGATGTCGATGATTTCGAGGCGCTATTCCGCGATTACCAGGGCGAGGTTTACGGCTGGATCATGCGCATCGTTCGCGATCGAACAGCCGCGGAGGACTTGACTGTGGAGACTTTCTGGCGGATCTGGAAAGCACGTTCGCGGTTCGATCCGAAGCGAGAATTTGCGCCGTGGGCGCGGCGGATCGCGTCGAACGTCGCGCTCAGTCACCTGCGGCATCGGCCGCGCGAGATTTCCCTGATCGTCGATGTGCCCGCGGCGCAGGCCGCGGATCCCGCAGTTACCAGCGACACGTTGACGAGAGTCCAGCGCGCCTTTCGTGAGCTTCCGCCAAAGCTGCAGGCCGCCGCGACGCTGGCCCTGATCGAAGAGCAGAAGTATGAAGACATCGCCGCCGCCCTCGGCATCTCCGTCGGCGGCGTAAAGTCGCGCGTCTTTCGCGCGGTCCGAATGCTGCGAAAAAAACTCGAAAGGGTCGGAATCAGACCATGAACGAAGAGCAATTGCTGAAAGCTGCCTTGCCGCCGGTGAAAGATCTCGAGCCGGGACGCGATCTGTGGCCTGCCATGCGGCGCAAGATCGATGAACAAACGATCCGCGTGCCGATCTGGGATTGGGCGCTCATCGCGGCCGTCCTCGCCTGGATCGCGATCTTTCCCCAGAGTGCACTGGCGCTGTTCTACCACTTATGAAAGGGATTTTATGAATCAGCATCCGTATCTCCGCGCATACATGGCGGGCATCGCGATTCCGACGATGTTCCTGCTCGTCGCCAGCACCGCTTTCACGGTGGCCAGGTACGTCTGCAACGTCCCGATTCCAATCGAGCGCGTGATCGTGTTTCCGATGGCCGTCGTTCCGAACTTGTGGGGCGTCTGGAACATCATCTGGTTAGCGTCGGGTCGTCGGATTCCGATCGGTCTGTTCGGCGCTATCCTCCCGTTCCTGCTCGTGCCGGGCGCGTGGATCGTGACTCGGCTCGTAAACTTTCCTGTTCCGGCTTTTGTTCACACCGTGCTCCCGTTCTTCTTTCCGGTGGCTCTGGCGATCTACTACCTCGCGTGGAAGTACCTCGTCGCGTCGCTGAACCGAATCGTCGGCGTTCCTACAGCGGCGTAGCGATGAACCACTGGTTGCCGAACGGATCGCTGACCCACGCGTTCCGCTCGCCGTAGGGTTTATCGGTCGGCGGTTCGACAGTCTGCGCTCCGGCGCGGACTGCCCGTTCGTACGACGCGTCGCAATCGTCAACATAGAGGTGAATCTGCATCTTCGTCGGCTGGCACTGGCCGTGATGCTCGCCCATCTCGATCAGCGAATTGCCGATGCGCACAGAAGCGTGCGCGATCAATCCGTCAGGCGTTCTGTACGGCGTATCGAATTCGGTGGCGCCGAACGCTTCCTTCAGGAAGTCGAGCATGCGATCGACTCCTTTGGGATGAAAGAACGGCGTGACTCTGCTGAACCCGGGACGGACAGGGCCGTCCGTGAGCCATGTTGCGATGTGCCAGATATTGCCGAATGGATCTCGAATGGACGCCGAGCGCTCGCCGTAGAACTGATCAGTGGGCGGCAGCAGCGACTTTGCGCCGGCAGCGAGAGCCCGTTCATACGCGGCGTCGATGTCGTCGACGTAGATGTGAGTGCCAAACTCCAGGCTTTTGAACTGCGGGCTGGCCTCGCCCATCTCGACGATCGAATCGCCGATCTGCAATTCCGCATGCATGATCGTTCCGTCCGGCCGTGGATATCGCGCATGTTCTGTTGCGCCGAACGTCGACTCGAGGAAGTCGATGAAATCGGACGCACCCTCGACGACGAAGTAAGGGATGGCGGTCTGTTTCGCAGCAACGGGCAGGGTAGGCATGAGTTCTCCTTTCAGACGCGATTTGAAATTCGGATCGGGCAGATCTCGCAGATCGGCGGCGATGACCAGCACGGATGCCAGCTCCGGATCGAATGGCGCGCTCTGCGGGCGTCCCGCGAGAAGCGCGTCAATCGACTGATCGAGCTGTTCGATGAGGTTCCGCTCAGGCATGCATTTGCGCGCGCAGGTTCTGCAGCGCTCTCCATTGAAGTTGCTTGATCGCTCCCTCGGTTTTGCCGAGGTCCTGGGCGATCTCGCGAATACTTCGCTGTTCCACAAAACGCATCACGATCACGCGACGCTGATCTTTCGGCAGCCGATCCACGCA
>QHVX01000087.1 GCA_003222375.1 Acidobacteriota bacterium | reverse complement strand
ATTGATGGACCGCGTCGAGCGCCTGGCGATTCTTCGTTGTGATCCGCACGCGGCCGCCTGACTCGATCTCGCTGTAGTGATATTTGATGTCACGCCGCAGCTTCTTCATCGCCGCCGCGCCGTCAGGCATCTGATCGTGCACTGCCTGCGGCTTTTCGAAATTCCCGGCGGCAAATTCCTTCGCGATCATTTGCAGATGCGCGCGGATTGCCTTCACGGTCGCAGCGTCATCGCCACGAACTTCAATCGCGCCGCCATCTGGGTAAAGCCGGAAAGTGTGCCGACTTGCGGCTTGTGAAAAGCCCATGGCGTGATCGGGACACGACATCTGGAGGACGAAGAGGAATGTGATGATCATGAATTCTCCTGTTCTTCGTCATCCTGAGCCGCGAAGTCGGCGAAGGATCTCCTTCGCGCACGAGATCCTTCGCTCCGCTCAGGATGACGGTTGGGCAATGATTCGAGCAGGTGTGCGGGCTCACCAGACTGCAGTCGTAAATCCCAGTCGCGAAGAATTTCCGCGAGTCGATCGCGGAGCGCGATCATTTCCGCGATGCGCGCGTCGAGCTCTGCCAGCCTCGCCTCTCCGCCTGCCCGCACCTTGCGACAAGGCGGTTGTCCGGCGCTTCGCGCACGAAAAAAGTCGACGATGTCATCGAGTGAGAATCCAATGGCGAGCGCGCGCCGGATCACCGTCACGCGCCGCACGGTTTCGGGCGGATAACAGCGATAGCCGTTGGCTTCGCGGGCCGATGCGATCGCACCTTGCTTCGTGCAATCTCGCTCGTTGTCATGACCCCAAGATAGACCCTCGAATAGGTTCCAGAGTCAAGGGTGTTAACCTGATTGCAACCATCTCATGGCAGAACAGAAACAGCCGTTTCACCTGATCGGCGGAGCTGCCGACCCCAAAGCCGCCGCCGCGGAGCTGGCGCGCCTGCGCGCCGAAATCGAAGCGCGCAACAAGCAGGAGACTGCCATCGCCGAGCTCGGACAAGCGGCGCTGACGGGGGTCGACCCCTACATCGTCGTCGGCCAGGCGTGCGCGCTGGTCGAGATGACGCTGGGCATCGATCACTGCCGGGCACTCGAGATCACGCCGGGCGGGCGGGTGGTCGTCCGCGCATCCCTCGGATCGAACGCAACCTTCAATCAATGCAATCGCGACGACGAAGAAAACGAAGCGATCTCGATGTACATCGTCGTCGCGGGAAATCCTGTCGCGTTCACGGACCTCGAAACTGAGGACCGCTTCAAATGCTCGCACCTGCGCGATTTCCATCACGTGAAGAGCGGCGTCGGCGTGATGATCCCCACCGGCAGTGGCGTGTTCGGCGCGATCCTCGCCTACTCCAGCACCCAGCGCGATTTCGAAGACTACGAAATCGCATTTCTGAAGTCGGTCGCGAATCTCGTCGGCGAGACAGTCGAGCGCGGCCGGGTCGAGCAGGCGCGCCGGCGGTCGGAGTCGCGCTTCCAACAATTGATTGCATCGACACTGGAGGCAGTCATCACACTCGACCGAAGCACGAACGTCATCGAGTGGAATCCGCAGGCCGAGGCGACGTTTGGGATTCGGACGCGGGAGGTGGTGGGCAAACCGATTCCGCGCGACATCCTGCCGGCGCTTCTCGACGCGATCGCGAGCGGGCTTCCGCGGCGACGCATCGAGAGCATTGCGCGCCGCACCGACGGCGAAGAGTTGCCGGTTGAAATCATCATCGATCCTGTTGGCACCGGCGAAGAGCAGAGCTACACCGCGTTCATCCGCGACATCTCGGAGCGGAAGCGCGCGCAGTTCGAGCTCGAGCAGCGCGAACAGCGCTTTCGGGCGCTGGTCGAAAAAAGCTGGAGTGGCGTCGCGCTGCTCGATGCCGATCTGGCCTTCACTTATGTCGGCTCATCGACCCAGCGTCTCCTCGGCTACAACGATCGCGAATTGATGCAGACGAGTTTTCTCGGATACATCCATCCGCGCGATCGTCAGGCGGCCCGCGAAACGTTCAGCGATCTGGCCGCCACGCCGAACAAGGAGGCGCACGCCGAGCTGCGATTCCTTCACAAGAACGGCACGTGGATCTGGCTGGAAGCGTTCGGCCAGAATCTTCTGAACGATCCGAGCGTGCGCGCGGTAGTCGTCAACTATCGCGACATCACCCAGCGCAAAGCGACCGAGAAACAGCTCGAGTATCAGGCCTACTACGACGCGCTCACCGGCCTGCCCAACCGATTGCTGTTTCGCGATCGCGTGGTCAACGCGATCGCGCAGGCGAAGCGCCATCGCCGCGGCATCGCGGTCATGTATCTCGACCTCGATCACTTCAAGCTCGTCAACGATGGGCTCGGACACTCCGTCGGCGACAGTTTGCTTTCCGAGGTTGCGGCGCGGCTGCAGGGATCGATTCGCGCCTCCGACACCATCTCGCGCCTGGGCGGCGACGAATTCACGATCCTGCTCAACGATACCAACAGCACCGAAGCCATCTTCGGCATCGCGCGAAAAATTCTGCAGTCGCTGTCCAAGCCGTTCCGCGTCAACGGACACGAATTGTTCATCACGGCCAGCATCGGCATCAGCTTGTTCCCCGCGGACGGCGACGATGTCGAGACCTTGCTGAAGTCCGCCGACAGCGCGATGTATCGGGCCAAGGAGTTAGGCCGAAATCAGGCGCAGCTCTTCACCGCCAGCATGAACGAGAAGTACGTGCGACGCCTGGCGGTGGAGCAGAGCCTCCACCACGCCATGGAGCGGCAGGAACTGGAGGTCTACTACCAGCCGATCTACGAGGGCAGCGGCCGGCGCATCGTGGCATTGGAAGCGCTGCTCCGATGGAACGAGCCCGGACGCGGCGTCGTCGAGCCGGTGGAGTTCATTCATCTCGCCGAAGAGACCGGACTGATCGTCCCGATCGGCGAATGGGTCATTCGACGATCGTGCGCGCAGCTTCGCGAGTGGCACGATGCCGGATTCTCCGATCTGCGGATGAACGTGAACATCTCGGCGCCGCAACTGCAGCAGCCGAATTTCGCGGGCAAGGTGACCAACGCGCTGAGCGAGAACAAACTCGCGGCCGGCATGCTGCAGCTCGAGATCACCGAATCGGTGGCCGTGCAGAACATCGATCTCACGATGCAGGTCCTCCGCGAGATGCGGCGTCAAGGGATCGGCATCGCGATCGACGACTTCGGCACCGGCCAATCCTCGCTGATCTACCTGAAGCGATTTCCGATCGACGCCATCAAAATCGATCAGGCCTTCGTGCGCGACGTCATCGGCGAGGAGTCGGCCGCCGCGATCGTTTCCTACATCATCAATCTCGCGCACATGCTGCGGTTGGAAGTGATCGCGGAGGGCGTCGAGTCGGAAGAGCAGTACGAATTCCTCAAAAAGCAGGGCTGCGATCGCATGCAGGGATATCTGCTCAGCAAGCCGATGCCGGCCGCAAAGACGCGCGAGTTCCTGACGAAGTCATCCTGAGCCGCGAAGACGGCGAAGGATCTCGCGAAGCGGGACCGTTCCCCTTCGCTTCGCTCAGTGTCAGGGTGACGGCTAAAATCCCCCGATGCGCCAGCTTCTGCTCGTTCTCTTCACCGCAACCGCGTTCGCGCAACAGCCGAACGGCGCGTTTTTCAATGTCCGCAATTTCAATCAGGTCTCGATTTCTCCCGATGGCAGGCGCGTGGCCTGGTCGGAGCGGGAGCATGGAATCTGGACTTCGGACGCCGACGGCAAGAATCGCAGGCAATTGACGACCGGCAATGACGAAGGTCTCGCGTGGTCGCCGGGCGGATCGCTCGCTTACGTCAACAAGAAACAACTATTCGTCGGCGGACGCCAACTGACCAACGTCAACGGCAATGTCGCGGAGCCGGCATGGTCGCCGGACGGCAAGTCGATCGCGTTTCTGTTCATCGAGAACGCGAAGCGCGCCGCCGGCCCGCTGGTCGCAATGTCGCGCCCGGTCGGCGTCATCGAAGAGAAGATCGACGAGCAGCGCGTCGCGGTGATCGACGTCGCGACGAAGAAACTCCGCATCGTCACGCCGGCCGACATGTACGTCTATCACTTCGATTGGGCCCCCGACTCGAAACACATGGCCGCCGAAGCTGCGCCGGGATCGGGCGACAACAATTACTGGATCGCGCAATTGCACGTCGTCGATGTCGATGCCGCGACGATGAAGCCGATCTACAAACCAGAGCTGCAGATCGCGAATCCGCGATGGTCGCCGGACGGTTCGCACATCGCGTTCATCGAAGGGCTGATGAGCGATGAGGGCGCGACCGGCGGCGATCTCTTCGTCGTGCCCGCAAATGGCGGCCCGCCGCGCAATCTGACGCCGAATCTCGAGGCGTCAGTGACATCGTTCGAATGGCTATCGGCCGACACACTGCTGTTAGGCGAAAACATCAGCGGCGAAGCGGCGCTGGTTCGATTGAAGCTCGACGGCACGAGCGAAATCGTTCGGCGCGGCTACTCGGTCGTCAGCGCCATTGGCGGTCTGGTGGGAGCCTCCGTCGCGCGCGACGGCCGCACAGCAGCCGTCATTCACAGCGGCGTGCGTCACCCACCGGAAATATGGACCGGGCCCATCGCAGAATGGAAACAATTAACATCACTAAATAATGTTCCTATTTCCTGGGGCGAGCCGAAATCAATTCACTGGCGCAGCGACGAATTCGACGTGCAGGGTTGGCTGATCCCGCCCGCCAATGTCGATCCGTCGAGGAAATATCCGATGATCGTCTACATCCACGGCGGACCGGCCTCGGCATCCCTCGGAACCTTTCCGCGCGAACAGAACGCCGCGCTCCTGGCCGCCGGATATTTTCTGTTTCTACCCAATCCGCGTGGCAGCTACGGTCAGGGCGAAGCGTTCACGCGCGCCAATGTGAAGGATTTCGGCCACGGCGATCTTCGCGACATCGTCGCCGGAGTCGAAACGGTCCTGAAAGACAATCCGATCGACCGGAGTCGGATCGGCATGTGGGGCTGGAGCTACGGCGGATTCATGACCATGTGGACCGTGACGCAGACGAATCGCTTTCGCGCTGCCGTCGCCGGCGCGGGAATCGCGAACTGGCAGAGCTACTACGGCGAAAACGACATCGATGCATGGATGATCCCGTACTTCGGCGCGTCGGTATACGACGATCCCGGCGTCTACGCGCGCAGCGCGCCCATCACGTTCATCAAGAACGCGAAGACGCCGACGCTGGTGCTGGTCGGCGAGCGCGATGGAGAATGTCCCGCGCCGCAATCGTTCGAGTTCTGGCACGCGCTGAAGACCTTCGGAGTCGACACGCAGCTCGTCGTCTATCCCGACGAAGGCCACGCCATCCGCAAGCTCGAGCATCGAAAAGATATCGCTAAACGGATTGTGGATTGGTTCGACGCGAAGATGAAGTGAAGATGCGAAATAGCGCTCGCAGGAAACGCACTCGAGGCGACCAACGCTTGCGGTGCGGCGCCTCGTTCAGAGCAGACGCCGCGCTGTCGAGACAATCTTCGATGAGAGCATCGTGGAGCGGGGCGATGACAAGCGGCCACGTGATGATCGCGACGCCGCGCGCCTTCATCTCCAGTGCGTGTCTCAGCGTCGCGCCATTTCGGTCGGGAACGACTTCGAATTCGTGATATCCGTCGAAGCCGCGCGGCCTGCGAAGTCGAAATCGGATGCGGCGCGAAGACTCGTACGCTTCGATGTCGTAGCCGATCGGTCCGTGTCCGCCGCTAGCGCCAACCACCAGCGGCCGATCGAAGCGCATCCGCGGCCAGCGCCTCGGCCAGAGGCGGTCGGCCGGCGAGGACAGACCGTCGAGGAGCGCTCCCACTTCAGCCGGCGACGCGGCGAAATGGCGTTCATGAACGTTGCGGACGTGCATTACAAACGCCGATCGTAGCTCGACGAGAGAACCGTAAAGATAAAAACCACCGCCGCGATCCCGACGACGACGTAGGTGACGATTACCCAGACATCACTGTGAATCTCGCCAAGGCGCCGGAGGATGACGGGGATGATCATCAGCGCGAGCGTGCCGAAAACCACGATCAGCTTGAGGTTGCCGATGGCCGCTTTGGTTCGCTCCGGCGTCAGCACCGCGGCGTGATCGTCGGCGTTGCATTCAGGACAAACCGCGCCGGCACTCGGTAACGGTCGCCCACAACCGGCGCATTCGAATGACGCGTCCTCGTCGATCGCGCCGGCGTCCGAGCCCGATTCCAGAACCTGAAGCGCTGCATCGCGCTGGTCGCGCCGCACGAGCACCGTGATTCCGTGCGCAAGCGTCTCCACGCGAATTCCGCCGTAGGCCGAATCGCGCAGCACGGCGGGAATGTCCGCAGCCGCGAGCGTCGAGATTGCCAGCTCGGCGTCGTGGACCTGAGGGAACTTGCGAAGCTCGACGAGGTCGTCTCTGTCCATCACACTCGTAGCGTGTCGGGCCGCCAGTTCCTGACGCGCCGTTTGATCTCTTCTCGACCTTTGAGCTCACCGCTGAAGACGGCACGTGTGAGCTCGGGAACTTCCTCATCAGAACAGAAGCGCAGTCCGATGAGCTGCCCGGTGGTCAGCTCGCCGATGCGGCTTCGCAATTCAGGCGGCAAGCATCGCTGGAGACGCAGGGTCTCTTCGAGTCGGATGATCCGATCCTGCGCGGTGGTCGCCATGTTGCGTGTCGCAACGGCAAGCGCCGCCAACGCAGCCGCGACCAGAATGTTCCAGACTCCCCACCATGCAAAATGCCGGATCAGAAAATAGATCTGAACCAGTACGTTGAGTCCCAAAATCGGGAGCGCGAAGAAGTGAAAATACGGGACCCAGCGTCGATGGGTGGCGTAAGTCTGCGGCTCGGCCATGGAATCCTCCTCAGAAGACGTAGCGCGGCGTGGCGTGCACCTGCTGCAGCGCCGAGTTGAGAGCCGGGCCGGGCTGCACGCGGAAATGTTGATTCAGCCGGAGGCGCACTTCGGAGTTTCCGAGCTCCTGCGGCACTTCGACAAGCGTCACGCTGACCGGAATCTCGCCGGCATGATCCTCGAAAATCTCGCGCATTCTCTTGATGGCATCCTCGCTCATCCGCGCGTACGGGACTTCGAGCGCAATCTCTTTCACTTTCTTCTCGCGGATCCCGTCCAGCGGAATGATCTCGAGCGCGTTCAGCTCGGGCGTCACCGGCGATTCGTGGAACGACGCAGCATGTGAGGCGAGGTCGGGCTCGTCTTGTGGCGCCGGCTGGAGAGCCGGCGCTACGGGGGGCCGGCTCTCAGCCGGCCCTCCACCAAACAAATTCAGATTGTCTTTTCGATCCCCGTACTTGTCCTGCTCGATCTCCTTCGGATCGCGATCATCTTCTTCGAGATTGTCATCGTCGCGGATTTCGTACGCCGAGATGCGAGTGTATTCGTCGTCGGCGCGCTGCGCGTTCTGTTCGGCAGACTGCAGCGCCGCGCTGCGGCCGATCTGAACCCCGCCGGTGTCTTTGACGCTCGCGGTGAGCAGAACGGCAATTCCGTTGTCGAGCCACTTCAGGTATTTCGCGTACAGATCGCTGAAAACGACGACATCCACCGAGCCGTACTGATCGTCGAGGACGAATTTCGCCATCAACTTGCCCTCGTTCGGTCCTTTCTTGATCTTCGATCGCTTCAGGTTCGAGACCATGCCGCCGATGTTGACGACTTCGTCGACATGTTCATACAGCGTCTCGGTGTTGGCGGTCGCGAAGAGGCGGAGCTCCTCGGCGTATTTGTTGAGCGGATGACCGGTGATGTAGAAACCGAGGGTCTCTTTCTCGTGGCGAAGTTTTTCCTCCTCGGGCCACTCGGCGCCCCTCACCCGCTCCCGCTCCGCGGGACCCCTCTCCCGCGGGGAGAGGGCGGCGAAGAGACTGTTCTGTCCGAGCTCCTTCTCATCCCTCGCGCGCTGGGCGCTGTCGGCGACCGATTCGAGCGAATCGAAGAGCGCCTTGCGTGTCAGGCCGAAGGAATCGAACGATCCCGACTTGATCAGTGCTTCGATCACTTTCTTGTTGCACGCCCGCAGATCGACGCTTTCGCAGAATTGATGCAGCGTCGTGAATCGGCCGATGGTGCGGCGCGCTTCGAG
>QHVX01000086.1:6497-8693 GCA_003222375.1 Acidobacteriota bacterium | reverse complement strand
TCAGGTTATCGAGTTGTCGGGTTGTCGGCAACATCGCGTCGACAACGCGACAACCTGACAACTCGACAACCTCACACCGTAAACCGCGGCAACACCGTCGCTTCTTTCAATCGCGGCGCGGCGGCGTCCTTCGGCGAAAGCAGCGGCTTTCGAATTGGCCACGCAATCTGCAAATCGGGATCGCTCCACAAAATCGACCGATCGCTCTTCGCGTCGTAGACGGCGGTGCATTTGTAGACGAGGTCGGCGTCATCGGACAGCGCGCAGAAGCCGTGCGCAAAACCGGCAGGCACCCACGCCAGAGGTCCATTTTCCGAAATGCGGGGAGCCGACCCGGATGTCGACGGCCACGTCGAACAGGGCGCCTTTTGTGCATCGCACGAGCTTCCCCTGTGCGTTGGGCTCCTGATAGTGCAGGCCGCGCAAGACGCCGCGCGCCGAGCGCGAGTGATTGTCCTGCACGAAGTTAGCGTCGATCCCCAGTTGCCGAAAATGGCCGGAATGGTAGGTTTCCATGAAGAAGCCGCGTTCGTCAGCGAAGACCCTGGGCTCGAGGATCAAGACCCCCGGAAGTGAGGTTTCGATGACGTTCAAGGCGCGCGGATGATACAGTTTTCCTGGGACACTCCGATGGCTCGGCCTCAACTGGTAGCTTCGAAGCCGTTGCCGCGTCAGGCGGCCGATCCGCTGCGCGTCGCAGTCACGAGCGCGAATCCGCTTCGACGCGCGGCGCTGGTGATGCGACTGTCCGTTTTCGGCGATCTGGCGTTGAACGAAATTGGGGAAGTCGATGACGTTCGCAACGTCGACGTCGTGCTCGCGGATGCAATCGACCCTTCGCGTTTTTCTGCGCCGTCGGTTGTTCTGGTCGTCGACAACACCGAAGCGGCGCAGGCGATCGCGCGGGGAGCGAGAGGCGTGCTGTTGCGCGCTGCGCCTCCGCGGCGGCTGCATACCGCATTGCGCGCCGTCGCTGACGGATTGGTGATCGTCGACGACGATCTCGCCGAGGGGGTACTGCCGCACGCGCGTTCGCGGATCGATCTCATCGAGCCGCTGACGCCCAGAGAGCAACAGGTCGCGCAGTTGCTTTCGGGCGGCCTGACGAACAAAGAGATTGCGCAGCGACTCGGCATCACCGAGCACACCGTCAAGTTCCATCTCAACGGAATCCTGCGCAAGCTCGGCGTCTCGACGCGCACCGAAGCCGTCGTCCAGGCGGCGCGTCTGGGTCTCCTCATTCTGTAGATGCCAGTTGATCTCGAGCGGCGTCCTGAGTGGCGGCTCGCGGGCATCATCTTCTTCGGCCTCTTCGCGCTGCTGGTTCTGTGGGCGACTTTTCGAATCATCTGGCCTTTCCTCACGCCGCTGCTCGTCGCCGCGATTCTTGTCACGCTGACACATTCGCTCTACCTGAGGTTGCGCGACCGCATGCGCGAGCGCTCCGCCATCGCCGCGATCACCATGCTCCTCGGCATCACATTTCTGCTGGTGATTCCGTTGTTCCTCATCACCATCGCGCTGGTTTATGAAGCCAACACCGTGATCGAGGGGATGCGATCGGGTGAGGCGCGCCAGATGCTGGCGCGCCTCGATCTCACCTCGCGACTGCAATGGTTAAAACGCTGGGTTCCTGGATTCGATCCCGCTTCCGTCAGTCCGCAACGACTCTTCCTGCCGATCGTCGAAGGCATCCCGGGATTCGTTGCGAAACATGGGGCGGCGGTCGTCGGCGGCATCGCAGGACTGGTGATCTCATTTTTCCTGCTCCTGCTTGCGATGTACTTCTTCTACGTCGAGGGCGAAACGATCATGAAGGAGGTATCGATCCTTTCGCCGCTGCCACCGAAGTACGACCGCGAATTCGCCCGGCAATTCAAGAATGTCGTCGATGCGACGTTTCGCGGCTATGTGGTCACGGGATTAGCCGCCGGCGTCGCGACGACGATCGGCCTCGTGATCGCGGGCGTGCCGGCGGCGCTTTTTTGGGGCGCTTTCGCGACTGTGCTGTCGCTTCTGCCAATGATCGGACCGCCAGTCGTGTGGATCCCCGCAGCGATCTACCTCTATTTCATGGCATCGCTCGGGCGGGCGGGGATGTGGCAGGCGATTTTTCTGACGGCGTGGGGAATCATCGTCATCCCGGTGGTGGAGCACGTCGTCCGTCCATGGGCCATGAAGGGGCGATCGGAACTG
>QHVX01000086.1:0-6468 GCA_003222375.1 Acidobacteriota bacterium | reverse complement strand
TGGTCATCGGGCCGCTCGTTTTTTCGCTTTTCCTCTCCATCCTCGACATCTATAAACAATCGTTTCGAATTTCGCGCAACGGCCGCCGGTTAAAAACGTCTAACCAAGCATGAAACGATCGGCCTTCGGCCTGGCGTCGGTCGCATTGATCGCCACAGGGTGCTTTTCGGGATATCGCGAGACGCCCCCGCAGCGCGAGAACCGCGTTCACCGCGGCAATTTCGTCAGCGAGATCACGCTCACCGGCGAGCTGGAAGCGGCGCACGGCGAAGCCATCACCGTCCCGAAGCTTCCGTCGTGGCAGACGTCGATCAAATGGGTCGCCGACGACGGCGCAGACGTGAAAAAAGGCGACAGGGTGGTCGAGCTCGACAACACGCAATTCACGAGCGGCCTGGATGCCAAGCGCCAGGCGGTCGCGCAGGCCGAGCAGGAGCTGCAGCAGAAAGATGCCGAAGGCGACGCCGACATGCTGCAGAAGAGGCTCGACGTCGAGACCAAGCAGGCTGACTATGAGAAGACAAAGCTCGATGCCGCGGTGCCGAAGGAGATTTTGTCCGCACGCGAATATCAAGATCGTCAGATCAAGTACACGCGAGCGACGGTCGAGCTAGCGAAGGCGAAAAGCGTTCTTCGAAGTCAGATCACAGCCTCGCGTTCCGATCGCGCGAACCTGATTCTGAATTTCGAGAAGTCGCGGCGCGAGCTCGAGACTGCCGAAACCGCGATCAACGCGCTGATTCTGCGCTCGCCTCGCGACGGCATCGTCGTGCTCAGAGACCATCCGTGGGAAGGGCGCAAAATCAAAGAGGGTGATCCCGTTTTCGTCGGACTGTTGCTCGCGCTGCTGCCCGATTTGTCGTCAACGCAGGTTACGGCGTCGTTGGCGGACGTCGACGACCGCAAGATCGCGGTCGGTATGCCGGCAACCGTCGTCCTCGACGCCTATCCATCGATGACGTTCCCGGGCCGCGTTGGCGCGATCTCCGCGGTCGCGCAGGAGAATACGACTAACCGTCAATCGCTGCGACGATCGTTCCGCGTGACGATCAAGCTCGATCGGCTCGATGCCGTCCGCATGCGCCCGGGTCTCTCGGCACGTGTCACGATCCGGCGCGCGACGCGCGCGAATGTGCTGCTTGCGCCGCGAGGTGCGACAGCCCTGGCGCGCAGCGATGTGAAGCTCGGCGAATGCAACGATTTCGACTGCGTCGTCCTCGGCGGACTCAAAGAAGGAGACCGGATCTGAAGCGCAAGATCACGATTCCGCTCGCGATCGTCGTCGTGTTCGTGGCCGCCGGCTGGACGCGAAACAAGCTGGCCGCCGATCGTCAGGGCGAGTGGGTGAGGACCAACCGAGGGGATTTGGTGACCGGGATTGATGTGAGCGGGACGCTGGCGGCGCTCGACTCCGGCAGCTTCGGACCTCCTCAGCTCGACGACGTGTGGGATTTCAAGATCGCGATGATGGCTCCGGAAGGCTCCGAAGTCGCGACTGGTCGCCCGGTTCTTGCCTTCGACACGACTGAGCTGCAGAAGAGGCTCGAGGAAAAATCGGCGGAAGCGGATCAGGCTCAGAAAGAAATCGAGAAACAAAAATCGGATCTCGCGCTGAAGCGAGAAGACGAACGCCTGAATCTTTCGGAAGCGGAAGCGGATCTGCGAAAAACGAAGCTGAAGCTCGAAGCTCCGCCGGATCTTGTGGGAGTCAAGGAGCGCAAGCAGGTGGAGTTCGACTACAACCTCGCGAAGCGAAGAGTCGCGACGATTCGGAACCGCATCGCGTCGCTCGAGCGAGCCGCGGCCGCGCAAATCGCGCTGCTGGAAAGCAAACAGAAACGCGCGGCGACGATCGTTGCCGAGACGCAGTCGGCGATTCAGCAGATGACCATCAAAGCGCCGCGCAACGGCACGATCGTCTATGTGACGAATTGGCGCGGCGACAAAAAAAAGGTCGGCGACACGTGCTGGCGGATGGAACGCGTGATCGAGATTCCCGATCTGTCGCGCATGATCGCGCGCGGGGATGTCGACGAAGTGGACGCCGGCAAAGTGGCGGTTGGACAACGCGTCACCATTCGCCTCGACGCGCATCCCGACGAAGAATTTCATGGAACGATCACTCGCGCCGGCAAGACCGTGCAGCAGCAACAGCAGACGCGCGATCCGATGAAGGTCCTTCGCGTCGAGATCGCTCTCGACAAGAGCGATCCGGCGAAGATGCGCCCCGGCATGCGATTTCAGGGGACAGTCGAGCTGCAACGCGATCGCAACGTGCTGCTCACGCCGCGCAATGCGATCTTCGTATCGCAACGCGGACCGTACGCGATGCGCCGCGGCTGGTTCTCGGTCACCGAAGTCCCTCTGCGCCTCGGCCGCCAGAACGACAAATCCGTCGAGGTTCTCGGCGGGCTCTCGCCGAATGACCGCGTGCTCGTGAAGTCGGAGAAAAAAGAGGAACCGAAGTGACGCGAAGCGTCATCCTGAGGAGCGAAGCGACGAAGGATCTCGTCCGATTGAGATCCTTCGCTTCGCTCAGGATGACGGCGGTCGCGTTCCTTCTGGCCGCGGCCTGCCATCGCGAATCCATTCCCACTTTCAAAGTCGAGCCGACGCAGTTCGCTCGGCGCGTCACGGCCGAGGGCATGTTGAAGGCGACGAAAGCGACGCCGGTCACGGCTCCCATGAACGTTCCGATGGCCCTGAAGATCGCGTGGGTCGCCGATGATGGCGCGCTGGTCAAGAAGGATGATGTCGTGGTTCGGTTCGATCCGAGCGACTTTCAAAAAGATCTGCTCACCGGCCACGACGACCGCCACACCGTCGACAACAAGATCACGAAAACGACCACGCTGGCGTCGACGACGCGGACGAATCTGAAGCGCGATGCGCGTCAGGCGCAGGATGAGCTGTTGGCAGCGAAGCAATTCAAATTTGACGATGCCGAGGTCTTTTCGCGATATCAGCGCATCGAATCGGAAATCGATCAGACGCTGGCCGGCGACAAGAAGCAGCACGCCGAAAATGTCCTCGGCGTCCGCGACAATCTCGCTCGCGCCGATCGCGATCTCCTGACCATCGAGGAGAAAAAAGCAGGGTTGAAGATTCGCAATGCCGAGCAGGGACTCAATTCGCTCGAGCTGCGCGCGCCCTACGACGGAATTCTCGTCCTGCAGCGCGACTGGCGCGGTGATATTCCCCGCGTCGGAAACTCGGTGTGGCCCGGACAACCTCTTGGCGAGATTCCCGATCTCAACTCGATGAAAGCGGAGTTGTTCGTTCTGGAGGCTGATGCCGCCGGTCTCGCGGTCGGGCAAAAAGCGAATGTCTCGCTCGAATCGAATGCCGCGCTCAAATTCTCCGGAAAAATCACGCAAGTCGACAAGCTCGCCCGACCGCGATTTCGCGGCGTGCCGGTGCAGTACTTCGGCGTCACGGTGACGCTCGACAAGACCGATCCGATCGTGATGAAACCCGGTGCGCGCGTTCGCGCCGTCCTCGAAATCGAGAACCGCGCCAACGTCTTCTCGATCCCGCGTCAGGCGCTGTTCGAAAAAGAGGGAAAGAAGCTCGTCTACCGAAAACGCGGTGACCGCTTCGACGCGCTGCCGGTGGAGATCGCCTCATCGACGCCCGGCCGCGTCGTCATCACGAAGGGACTCGGGAAGGGCGACGAGCTGGCGATGCGCGATCCGACTGTCGGCGAGGAGCAGAAGTCGAAATGACGGGCGAGGAGACTTTTCGCACCGCCCTCGACAATCTCGCGACTCACAAGCTCCGCACCGCGCTCACGATGCTCGGAATGATCTTCGGGGTCGGCGCTGTGATCGCGATGTTGTCGATCGGCGCGGGCGGCGAGCGCAAAGCCCTCGAAGCCATCGGCCGTCTCGGCCTTCGCAACGTCATCGTGAAGGCGAAGGTCGTCAAGCCGGAAGACCGCCAGGAGCTGCGCAAGAAATCGCTCGGCGTTTCACTGCGCGATGCCGAGGCGATTCAGGAGGCGGTGCCGAACGTGATGGTGGTGTTGCCGCGCGTCGAGATCAAACCCTACAAAATCCTCGCGCCGAATGCGAAGACGAAAGGCAAAGTCTTCGGCGTGTCGTGGCGACAGTCGCAGGTCGCGACGATTCAGCTTGCCGAGGGACGCTTCCTGGACGCGCGCGACGAGGCCGATCATGCGCAGGTCTGCGTCGTCGGCCAGAACATTCGCCGCAATCTCTTCGGATACGGTCCCGCGCTCGGCAAACAACTCAAAGTCAATGATGTCTGGCTCGATGTCATCGGCATTTTCGGCGAGACGCCGGAAGGCACCGCCAGCGACGCGCAGGAGATCTGGATTCCGGTTTCGACCGCGATGCGGAAGTTCGATCGCGACCCGCTCGATTCGCCGCTGGACGAGCTGCTGGTCGAGGTCCGCGAGGGCGTCTCGACTCGCGAAACAGCGAAGCTGATCGAACCGCTCATCGACCGCCTGCACGGCGGCGCTGATGATTACGAGATCGTGATCCCGGAAGCGCTGTTGGAGCAGAGCCGGCAGACGCAGCGCATCTTCAGCATCGTCATGGGATCGATCGCGGGGATTTCGCTGCTCGTGGGCGGCATCGGAATCATGAACATCATGCTGGCCTCGGTCCTCGAACGAACACGTGAGATCGGCATTCGGCGCGCGATCGGCGCGCGCAAGGCCGACATCCGCGCGCAGTTCGTGATCGAATCGTTCACCATCAGCGTCATCGGCGGACTCTCGGGAATCATCATCGGCATTGCGCTCGCGAAAATCGTGGCGGCCTACGCCGGCTGGCCGACAGTGATCACGTTCGGCTCGCTTTTCCTCTCCACCGCGGTCTCTGTTACCGTGGGGCTGGTGTCGGGAATCTACCCCGCCGCGCGCGCGGCGGAGTTGAATCCGATCGAAGCGCTGCGTTACGAATGATCGATGTCCGAGCTCGGCTGGAAATACCTCACCGCTGAAGACAAGGCGACCATCCTTCGCGGAATTCGCGATGGTGTCGCGTACGGCGGGCCCTATCACGTCGAGATTTATCCGTCTGATCGCTGCAACATCGATTGTTTCTTCTGCTCGACTGCTTCGCTGCGCGGCGACGACGAGCTGCCGCTGGTCCGCATCGAGGAGCTCGTGGCCGAGATGAAAGCGGCCGGAACGCGCTCGATTCGATTCGCCGGCGGCGGCGAGCCGCTCTTCCATCGCAAGACCAAAGATCTCCTGCGCATGGTGACAAAGAGCGGGCTTCCTATCGAAAACATCACCACCAACGCCGTGCTTCTCGGCGAAGAAGTCACCGACATTTTGATCAGCGGCGAATGCGATCAGATCACCGTCAGCCTGAACACCGCCGACCCCGACTCCTACTCGAAGATGATGCAGACGCCCGGCCGCAATTTCGATCGTGTCGTCGCGAACATGAAGCATCTGATCGCCGAGCGGCGCCGCCGCCGCCGCGATACTCCGCGGATCAATCTGCAGTTCCTGGTGTGGAAGGAAAATTACAAGACCATTCCGCGCATGTACGAGCTGGCGCGCGAAGTCGATGTCGATACGATCTTCTTCAACGGACTCGCGTTCCTCACGCCGCAGCAGAAGATGTCGGCGGAAGAAACGCAAGAGATGATGCGGCTTTACGAAGATGTCGTCCGCATCGACGAATATCGGCGGATCTCGATCATCGACAGCTACGAGCAGGACATCCGTCCGATGGTGACCGACATGAACACGCGGCTCGACACCGAACGCCGTAAACGCGGGAAGCTCGCGCGACTCGCGCATCTCGTTGCGCGGCACGACGTCACCTGGCGCGAGAAGCTCGCGCATCGCAAAAAGATGGCGATCGCGCGGAGCGTCGATCAGGAATCGGCCGGACTCGAAGAGCCGTGCCTCATCGGATGGCATTCGATGGTCGTGCGCACCGGCGGTCCGGTCGCGCCATGCTGCATCCTGCAAGGCAGCCCCCTCGGCAACATCTTCAAGAGCTCGCTTCGGGAAGTGTGGTACGGCGAAGGCTTTGCTCAGTTCCGCCGCGAGCTTGCGCGGATCATGAAGACCGGACCGGCGTGGCAGCACGACCCGTCAATCGATCGGACGGTGGTCGGCATGTGCGGCGGAAAAGGTGGCGCGGAGGTTTGTCCGATCAAGAGCTTTTACTACAAGCCCGACATTCCCTTCCTTCGCGAGCTCAACCAGCTAACTTTTTAGCCGCCGATTCGTTCAACAGGTCATGCGAATGACTATCGGTGTGTTCATTTTGATGGCGGCAACAGCCTTTGCGCACGACAGCGGCAGGAAAGACTCGTACGTCCTTCGCGACGGCGATGTCACGTGGATGCTGGGCGAGGGGATGTCATCCGATTCGCTGAAGAAGATGCAATCGACACTCGGCCGCGAGTTCCTGTGGGCGCGGCGCAACGGGCAGACATTCGTCAGCCGCGATGCGGATGTCCTCGATCAGGCGC
>QHVX01000455.1:2520-4033 GCA_003222375.1 Acidobacteriota bacterium | reverse complement strand
ACATGCGTCGAACGCCAACCTAGCGTCGTCGGGCCGATCGAGCAGCCGCAGAAGCTCTCCCCGCAGCAGTTCTGATTCGAAATCTCTCGCCTCCAACCGGTCAAGTCGCTGCAGCGCGGCAGCGTATTCGCCGCTGCGCCGCTCAATTTGAGCGAGCAACAGATTCGACGCCATCGGCCGTGCATCTCGATAGCGGCCGCAGCCGACCAGTGCCTCCGCGAGAATCTCCGCGAGCTTCGGCGACATCGCTTGGCGCGGGAACGTTTTCAACGTGCCGACGATGTCGTCCGGCGATTGCCATTCCACGTTCTCGAAAATTCCAGCGGCACGCGCGTAATCGCCAGCCTCGGCGAAGAGCCGCGCTGCGCATCGATGATCGCTCTCGTCGGCCGCCACTTCGGCAGCAACGCGGCAAAGCGCAGCCCGGGATGCCGCTGGAATCGCCTGCATCGCCTCGTTTTGAATCTCCTCTGAGGCAAAAACGAATGATGCGGCTTCAATCGCGCTGATGTCGTCGCTGACGAGATCCGTAGCGCGCGCCGTTGACATCAATTGTTCGAGGAAATGATTGACGAGCGCGACTGGCACTCGCCCGCCAAAGAGAGCGACCGCCGCGATGTAAGAGCGTAACGGCTCGCGTAAATGGGCAATCGTTCCGTTGCTCGGTGGCGCCGGGAGCTCGCCGTGATCGAGGTAGCGATCGAAGCCACGCGACATTACGAATTCTTCGATCCATTTGCCGCTCGCCTTGCGCGCGTCGAGCGCACGCCGGCCCTCGAGGCGCGGCGAAAGAACGAACCAGGTTGTTGGCGGGAGCTCGTCGCCTTCGATTCCGATCCAGACGCCGAAATCGGCGGCCTGGAGCAGATCGATGACGCGACGCGAAGCCTCGTCGAACGCGTCGAGATTGGTCAGCACGATGATGCGATGCGATCGGGCGGCGAGCGCGCGCTCCACGATCTCCGTTTCGCTGAGGCTCGGCGCCATTCCGAGCGCCGCGATCCCGGAGTACCGCGCCAGCGGCGACGCGCTGTCGCCGAGGAGGACTGTCGACCGGTCGAGCACCGAAAGAGCGCGAAACGCAGTGAGATCGCCAGGCGCTAGGAAACGGCCGCTCGACATCGGCTGCAGCGTACGCAGCAGTTCGATTCCGGGCGATGCGACCGAGCCGAATGCCGCGCATCGCAGCCATCGAAGGTCCGCCGCAACATCGTCTCGCAAGCGCGATTGAATTTCGTGATACGCGGTTTCCGAGCGGCCCCAAGATTGGCGGAGAACATCGAGTGGCGGCGCGTCGACCGCCGATGCAAAGTCCTGAATCGACGTCAATACCGGCGGCGGTTCTATCGCGGTGCGGCCGGAAATGCGCACGAGGCGGCAATCTGTCGATCGTTTCCGCACGACTACCCATTCGCTGGGGTCGAACTCCGCATCGCGAACGCCCGCGAATTGCAGGAACGCCTGATGGGCTGCGAACTGTCCGGTCAGTGAAAGGCGATCGCGGCTGCCGAGG
>QHVX01000455.1:0-2482 GCA_003222375.1 Acidobacteriota bacterium | reverse complement strand
CAGCCGATCGATCCCACCCGAACTTCGCAACATCAACCTGGATCGCGCGGCGGGCCAACCCGCGCATTGTCATCTTGGCTTTCTGATAAGTAGTGACGCGGAAGTGAGAAACGGGACCCTCCCGATTAGAATGCCGCGCCGTGCACGAGGTCGAGGCGGCGATCCAGGCGGCAAAGCTCGGGGCCGACATTCTCCTGCGGCATTGGCAACAGCTCGGCAAGGCCGACGCCGACATCAAGTCACGGAATGATTGGGTGTCGCGCGCCGATCGCGAGAGTGAAACTGCGATCGTCACTTTCCTCCGCGACGAATTCCCGAACGATTCTCTCCTCGGCGAAGAGGGAGCGGCGGCAAAAGGCTCGAGCGGCCGCACCTGGATCATCGATCCGCTCGACGGCACGTCGAACTATCTGCAGCATTTTCCGATCTGGTCGATCTCGATCGGCCTGAAGTCCGGCAACGAGATGATCGCAGGCGTCATCTACGAGCCGCTGCGCGATCTTTTCTTCACTGCCGAGCGCGGCTCCGGCGCGTTTCGCGACGGTGTTCGCATGCACGTCTCCGATCAGCGCACGGTCGAGGGAGCGTTTCTCGCGACGGGTTTCCCCTTTCGTGCACAACAATTCGTATCAATATATTGTGCTATTTTCCAAGACGTCATCTCCCATGCGAAGGGCGTGCGGCGGGCGGGATCGGCGGCGCTCGACCTCGCATACACCGCGGCGGGCATCTTCGACGGCTTCTTCGAATTGCACCTCTCGCCCTGGGACGTCGCGGCCGGATCGCTGATGATCACCGAGGCCGGCGGAGTCGTCAGCGATTTCTCGGGAGGCGACCGATGGTTCGAGCGCGGCAACATCGTCGGCGCTCCGCCCGCGATACATGCTGAGCTCATCGCGCTCATCGGCCGTCACGTCCGCGAAGAACAACTGACGCGATGATCCGTCATGCTGAGCGTAGCGAAGCATCTCGCCGGGAGAGATCCTTCGCTTCGCTCAGCATGACGGACTCTCAGAAGCTGCCGCACGATTTCTACCTTCAAGACACTGTCAGCGTCGCTCGCGCACTCCTAGGATGCACGCTGTGGCGAAAGCGAGGCCGCGAAATTCTCGCCGCTCGCCTCGTCGAGACCGAGGCGTACCTCGGCGCCAATGATCTGGCGAGTCACGCGCGTCGCGGGTTGCGCTCCGCTCGCAACGCGTCGATGTACCTCGAAGGCGGCCACGCCTACGTCTACTTCACCTACGGCATGCACTGGTGCCTGAACGTCGTCACTCAGGAAGCCGACATCGCCGAGGCAGTCCTGCTCCGCGCCGGGGAGCCGATCCGCGGAATCGAATCGATGCGCAAAAGGCGTCCGAAGGCGAAACGCGATTTCGATCTGATGAACGGCCCGGGAAAACTCACGTCGGCGCTCGACATCGATGGCCGTCTCGACGGCGAGCCGCTCGATGGCAATCGCCTTTGGCTCACCGGCAGCGAAAAGCCAATCGACGAATCGGAAATTGCGATCAGCCGGCGCGTCGGTGTCGATGGGGCCGGCGACGCGGCCGTTTGGCCGCTGCGGTTCTACTTACGCGGCAACCGATACGTCAGTGCGTATCGAACGTAGATAGACTCGTCGACAATGCTTTCACGTCAGGGCCATCGGTTGCTGCAGGGTGCATACGCTCAGCGCTGGGCCTACGCAGCAACCGACTTCAGGAGTGACGCGGCCCGGCGAAGCCACGGACGCTCGCGACGCTGTTGATAGCGCGTTCGAGAAGCTCTTTAGCTTCTTTCGTCCGCTTTTGTTCGGCGTAGAACTCGGCGGCCGAGAGAAGCGCCTCGGTCGAGCTGGAGGCGCTCAACAGTTTTTCGAACGCCGCGGAGGCTTCCTCTTTGCGGCCGGTGGCTGCGAGCGATCGCGCATAGAAAAGCTGCGCCCGCGAGAAGTCGTACTTCGGATCGTTCTTCACGACGCGCTCGAAATCGCTGAGTGCCGCCGACGCGTCGCCGAGCTCAAACGCCGAGATTCCACGTCGATAGAACGGATCAACATGATCGGTCCGGGACGAAATCGCGTGATCGAAGCAATCACGCGCCTTCGCATATTGCTTCTCTTCGAGCAACAGATCGCCGAGATCCTCGTAATTTCCGGCCGAAGGATTGTCGATGATCATTGCCTGGAGCATTCGAATGCGTTTCCGCCGCGAGACACCTTTCATGGAAACCTGAAGGAGACCGAGATCGGGAACGACCTCCATAGCAATGTAAACGGCGGCCCCGAGGCCGCCGAAGAAAATGATGATCCACAGCCAGTAGTTCTCGGGCCGCCGCCGGATGAAATGCACCAGCGCGATCACCTGCAGGATGAAGCCGTAGCCGAAGAAGCGTCCCAAGAGGGAGCCGATTATACGGGCCCCTCATCCGGCCCCGCTCCGCGGGGCCACCTTCTCCCCGCGGAGAGAAGGTCTCGAAACGACATCCCTCGCCCCGCGCA
>QHVX01000454.1 GCA_003222375.1 Acidobacteriota bacterium | reverse complement strand
CAACCGTAAATCGTTCGATGCCGTCATTTGTAATCGCGGCACCGCGAATGTCGTGATCGATTGCCTGCGCATCCTGCCAAACGACGATGTTCCGGTCACCATCCCATGCGATGCTCGGCTTCGCGACTTCGGCTTCGTGACTAAAACGACCCAGAATCATCGAAGAGCGAATCGCTATCGGATCAACATGAGCAGCGACCACGTTTCCGCCGCCATCGTTACTGCCGTCGTACCACGCAATGAGGAAGCCGGATGAGCTTGCGGCGATGGCCGGCGCCAGACTGCTGAAGTAATTGAAATGATTCACCAACAACGAGGCCGCTGTAGGAAAGATAACGATCAAGTCGTAGCTGGAAACCGTGATTGGCGGTGGGCAGCCATGCGGACACAGAAAAGGACGGACCGTTTGCGAAGATGTGTGAGTGACCAGCACCAGCTGATCGGCACCGAATGCGACGTCGTCTGCCGAAGGCCCAATCGAAAACGAGTCGACGATGGAACCATCAGCACCGAAGCGCACAAACCTTCCACCGACGATCGCGACCAGATCACCTTTCAATGATCCGAGCTGAATCAGACCGGCAGTTTCGGCGACGATCTTCGGTCCAGCAATCGGCAGGAAATTTCGGTCGAGGACGGTGATCACCGCACGGGCGTTTTTTGACGTCTGCGGCTCGAGCCAGGCGACTGCAAACCCATTCGCCGTTCTGGCGAGCGACAGATTTTCAACCGCGGCATCGGTTTGCGAAGCCGGTAGCTCGCGCGTCGCGCCGATCTGTCGCGCCTCGGAATCGAGCCGCGCGATGAAGGCCCTTGTGCGACCCGACGATCCATTGGCAATCCAAGCAAGAACGAGATTTCCCTCTGCGGAAACGACTGCGATTGACCTTCCAGGTAACGGCAACAATTGTCAGGCTGCGATCAACAATCGCCACGACGGCTCGCGAATTCTTCGCAGGCAGCGGCTCGAGCCATGCCACAGCAGCGCCAGTCGCGGTCCGGATCAGCGAAACATTCTCGGCCCATGCATCCGGTTGCGAAGTTGGGATCTCCCTCGCCGTGCCGAGCTGATGCGCTTCCGCATCAAGCCGCGCTAGGAACACACTCGGACGAGCTGATGCCCCATCGGCGATCCAGGCAATAATTAATCCGCCATCAGCAGGAACCACCGCGATGGATTGGCCCGGCAACGCTGGTCCAATTACTGGCTGAGCGTATGCACCGCTCGCGAGCAGAACTGTGAGTGCGAAGACCCGCATCGACTGAATATACGAATGCGCATTTGGCGGCGTCCACCTCAATGGCGGACGGCGCGCCCCCGCGGGCGCAGGTCGACGATCTCAGCGGCTGCCGAGCTCTTAGCGCCTGTGGTGAAGCCGCCAGCAATCAAAGCGGTCCCGTCCGGCAGAAGGGTCCCCGTAGGCGAGTCGCGGCCAACAGTGAGCGCTCCAATCGTTTTTACGCTGTCGGTGTCAGGCGAGTAGACCAGAACGTCCGCCGAGAGCACGGTGCCATCGATGTTTCCGCCTGCGATCAGCACCGATCCGTCCGGCAGCAGCACGAGCGCCTCTCCCCGATACGTCTTGAGTATCACGCTGGAGGATCGGAATGTCCGCGCGGAAGGATCGAAAGTCTGAATGCGACCCAGGCCGACAAGAACGACTTTTCCGTTCGGCAGCAGGACGCCGCGAAGAGGAGGCACCGGTACGCTGCCGAGCGAGGTGAAGACGCCGGTGGCCGGATCGAACAGATCTGCCGTGATGCTGGAACCGCCGGCGACGAGAACGCGCCCGTCCTTTAGCCGAACTGCGGCGAATCCATCGCGCGGCTGGCTCATCGCGCCGGTCAATATCCAACCACCCGAGGCCGGATTGTAGATCTCGGCAGTCGCAACGCGTTCGAAGCTCCGCTTTCCTCCGGCGGCGAGAACCCGGCCGTCCGCCAGCACGACTGCCGCGCCCACGTAATGCTCAGCGGCCATGCTGGTCAGCCTCGAGAAAGTGGCTGTCGCAGGGTCGTAGATCTCCGAGTTCGACTCGGTCGATCGTGGGCCGCCGATCAGCAGCACGCGGCCATCGACAAGCGCTGCCGCAGCGTGCCCTATACGCGCCGCCAGCATTCCCCCAATTGCTCGGAACGTACGGAGGCGCGGATCGTAGATTTCCTCGTGGAGTTGGACGCCGGGCCCTTGAAAGTCAACGCCCCCGGCGATCAGAACGGTGCCATCGGGAAGGAGCGTCGCGGTCGCCTGTTGCCGTGCGGCGACCATCGGGCCGACGGACGTCACAGATGCAGCGAAAGCGCTGAACGCTTCGGCGATGCACACGACGAATGTCAGAAAGGATCGCATGACGGAAGAGCCTCGCTCCGGACCGATGTTGATAGATGATAGTACCGATGGCCATCCGCGAGCGCGTCAGCGGCCTGATCGATAGGCTATCCGCCGAGCGTCAGTTTCCGACGCAGGGGCAGACGATCTTCATCGATCTCGAGCATCAGGAAGTGCGGCGCGCCTACATCCCACGCCGCGTCGTAGAAACTTTCCTCGGCGGCCGCGGCGTCAACATGTATCTGCTGCACAACCTCCTGAAGTCTTCGCTCGATCCGATGCATTCGGATGTGCCGCTGATCTTCGGCACCGGCATTCTGACTTCGCTCGTTCCGTCGGCAGCGCGAGGCAATGTCACGTCGTGGTCGCCCGAGACGAAGGTCATCCTCGATTCGAACGCCGGCGATTACTTCCCGTCGTTCATGAAGCTGAACGGCATCGATCATCTCGTCCTGTACGGCAAAGCGCGCACGTGGACGCTGCTGCAATGCGAGGATGGCGACATCAACTTCATCGACGCCACTCCGTGGATGGGGATGGACAATCTCGATCTGCGCGCGGCAATCGAGCGCGATTTCCGCGGCCAGGAAGGACGCGACTTCGGACTGGCGTCGATCACGACCGCTGGTGAGAACCT
>QHVX01000453.1 GCA_003222375.1 Acidobacteriota bacterium | reverse complement strand
GGCTGCCAAGCGTCTGTCGCACCGCTGGATGATGCGGGCCAACGCCAGCTTCAACAATTACACCGAGAAGTGCGGCGATGACAGCTTCGCGAATCCGACACCCGCGCTTCCGTCGTTGGCAGGTGGAACGGTGGCCTCAGCCGGTCCGGGCCGGTGTCCGGGCGGCCAATATGCGCCGCAATCCGCGGGCTCCGGTGCGTTCAGCAACGATTTCATCAACGCGAAGTGGCAGGCAAACCTCGCCACGGCATACATCTTCCCGTGGGATATCAACCTCGGGTTCAATCTCAATGCACGGCAGGGTTACGCCGTCGCGTTGCGTGATGCGGTCACGGGTCTGAACACCGGCACCGTCAACGTCGTTCTCGATCCGATCGGGAAGATTCGATTCGCCAACGTCTACGAGCTCGACATGCGAGTCGCCAAGGATTTCCGGATCATGAACCGCGTCGGCCTGTCGTTGATCGGCGAGCTGTTCAATGTTCCCAACCAGCGAACAATTCTGCAACGCGAAACGCTCGTTTTGCAGAACGAGGTCTCTCGTTCAGCGGGATGGCGGATCACGGAAATGCAGGCACCTCGCGTTTGGCAGATCGGAACGCGCATTACCTATTAGTACGTCCTAGAGCGGCAGCTCGAAGGCCCGCCGGGATCAGCCCCTGCGGGCTTTTTTTTGATAAGCTCCGCCGCGCGATTCAAGGATCGGAACCGTTTCGAACGTCGCATTGAATCGCCGCTGCTGTGTTACGACACCCAATCAACACTCAACTCACTCTCTTTTCGGGGACTTAGCTGATTGCGAGCCTTCCGGCGAATGATCTGCACCAGTCACTCGGCAACATTTGAGAAAGGAGCCGCTATGAAACGGTGCCCCAAATTCCTCCTTTACGCCGCGGTCGCGCTATTTGCCGTAAGCGCGTTCGCGCAATTCCAGACAGGCAACATTTACGGCAGAGTCCAGGCAAAAGATGGTTCCGTCCTTCCGGGCGTGACCGTCACTCTCACAGGTGTCGGCGCTCCGCAGACGACGGTGACCGATGCGCTAGGCAATTTCCGATTCATCAGCCTCTCGCCCGGCACTTACACAGTGAAGGCCGAGCTCGCTGGCTACGGAACTGCTACGCGGTCGGGAATCGGAGTACGCGTCGCGCAGAATGCCGACGTGACGATGACGCTGAATCCTTCGGTGTCAGAGTCGATCACCGTCACTGCTGAAGCGCCGCTGCTCGATGTGCGCAAAGCGGGAACGTCGATCAACGTGTCCAAGGTCGAGTTGGAAAAGATTCCGACTTCGCGCGACCCATGGACCGTGTTGCAGCAGGCGCCTTCCGTTCAGGTCGACCGCCTGAACGTCGGCGGAAACCAGAGCGGTCAGCAGTCGATTTGTGAACATCACCGACATGGCCGCCACCGGAGCGACGCCAATGTACTTCGACTTCGACTCGTTCGAAGAGATGCAGATCACGACTGGCGGATCCGATCCACGCATCATGACGCCGGGCGTGCAGCTCAACATGGTCACCAAGCGCGGCACGAACGACTTCAAGGGTTCGGCTCGCGACTTCTACACGCCGGGAAGCTATCAGGCCGATGCGAACGTGCCGGCCGAAGCGGCGAGCTACCTCGTCGCGACGAACCGCATCAACTTCGTCCGTGATTACGGCGGAGAAGTCGGCGGCCCGGTGTGGCGCGACCATCTGTGGTTCTGGGCCGCGATGTCGGAAAACAAGATTTCGAATCAGGCCGCTTCGTCACCCGCATCCGCCGGTGCGCTCGACAACATCATTCTTCGCGACAAGAACGCCAAGCTGAACGGACAGATCCTGCCGAGCAACAGCGGCGTGTTCTTCTATTCATTCGGTGACAAAGTCCGCAACGCGCGTAGCCTCTCGCCGACGCGGCCCTTCGAGACCGCCTATCACCAGACCGGTCCGACCAAAGTGTACAAAGTCGAAGACACGCAGATCGTCGGGACAAGCCTGTATTTGACTGGAATGTGGTCGAAGGTCGACGGCGGATTCAGTCTGATTCCGAATGGCGGAGACGGCGAAGGAGCAGCGACGGCCTTCCGCGATACCAGCAACGTCTGGCACAACACCTTCCGCGACTACATCACCACGCGTCCCCAGAAGCAGTATCGACTCGATGGTTCGAAGTTCTTCGACATCGGGACGATGAACCACGAATTGAAATTCGGGTTCGGTTATCGGAACACGCCGACGGTTTCTCATAGCGCGTGGCCTGGTCCGTATCACGGATACGTGCGCTACCGGTCATCGAGCTATTGCTCGAGCAGGGGCGTACCCACCACTCCGCAGTGCACGCAGTTCCACTTCCTGCGCGATGACAACGTCAATTACGCGCAGAAGTACAACGACTTCTACGTCGGCGATACGATCCTGATGGGCAACCTGACCATTCAGGCCGGACTGCGCTGGGACGATCAGAAGACGAAGAACACCGCTTCGTCGTCGCCCGCGAATCCGGTCATCGGCACGCCGGTCCAATTGACGAACGGTTCGATTTCGCTGCCGGGTCTCAGCTTCGGCGGCGATACGCGCGACCTTCGCTGGAAGACTCTCGAGCCGCGCGTCGGTCTGACGTATGCCTTAGGCTCGGACAAGAAGACGCTTCTGCGCGCCGGCTACAACCGCTACGCCAATCAGATCGG
>QHVX01000452.1 GCA_003222375.1 Acidobacteriota bacterium | reverse complement strand
ACAGTTCGCAACATCAAGTACGGCGACAACCAGGTCAACGCAGTGTTCACACAGGGCACGACCGACGAATTTCTCGTCACTTCGATCGGTACATTCAGTCAGGGACGATTCTTCAGCGAAACCGAATCGCGTGGCGGCGCGAACATCGTCGTTCTCGGCTACGACGTGGCCGAGGCGCTGTTCCCGAGCGAACCGGCGGTCGGGAAAACCGTGCTCATCGATGGCAATCCGTTCCGCGTCATCGGTGTCTGGACGAAGATGGGCACTTTCCTGGGGCTGTTCAGCTTCGATTCGTACGCCGTCGTTCCGCTGCCGGCTTTCACGAAGACATTCAGCTCGCGGCTCGACACCTCGATTCGCGTCAAAGTGAAAGACAAGGAACACCTCGAGGCGGCAAAAGACGAACTGGTGGGCCATATGCGTCGTGTCCGCGGATTGCGTCCGGAGCAGCCGAACGATTTCGAGATCAATGACCAGGGCGCGCTGCGCAGCACGCTAGGCCCGATCAAAGGCGGCATCGCGGTCGCGGGACTCTTCGTCACGGCATCATGAACATCACCTACGTCAGCGTGAAGGAGCGCACGCGCGAGATCGGCACGCGCAAAGCGATCGGCGCCAAAAGGCGATCGATCTTGTTGCAGTTTCTCGTCGAAGCGGTGGCGATCTGCCTCGTCGGCGGTGGAGTCGGACTGCTGCTCTCGTGGTTGATGTCGACGGCAGTTGCCGCGGCCTTTCCATCTTTTCCGATGCGCTTCTCCCTCACTCTCGTCATGACAGGTCTGGTCGTATCGACGATCACCGGAATCGTGTCGGGATTCGCGCCGGCACTCTCGGCCTCGCGATTGGATCCCATCGAAGCGCTGAGGTACGAATGAGCTTCCACGAAATCATCCGGATGGCGCTCGGCGCGCTGAAAACGAACAAGCTCCGTTCGGGTCTGACGATGCTCGGCGTCACGATCGGCGTGTTCTCGGTCATCGGCGTGATGACGGCGCTGAGCGTGATCCAGCTCTCCATCGAGAACGGGCTGAGCTTCCTCGGCAGCAATCTCTTTCAATTCGCGAAATATCCGGTCATCAACTCGCGCGACCCCGAACTGAAATATGCGAACCGGCGCAACATCTCGTTGCAACAGGCCAGCGAATACAAACGCCTGATGGAGGGACAAGCGAACGCGATCTGCTTCAAAGTCTTCGATGGCGGAAAGCCGGCCGCCTTCGGCAATTCGAAGATTCAGGGCCTCACGCTCGTCGGCACGAATGAAAGTTTCCTCATCGCGAACTCGTATGCCCTCGGCTACGGCCGCAACATCTCGCCGGAGGATGTCGATCTCGCGCGCAGCGTGGTGGTGGTCGGACGCGACGTCGAGAAGAAACTCTTCCCGAATCAGACGCCGATCGGAAAGACCATCAAGATCAACGAGCGCCCATACATGATCATCGGCGCGCTGGCGGAAAAGGGATCGTCGTTTGGTCGAAGCCAGGATGACATCCTGCTCGTCCCGATCACGCGTTACTTCGACGACTTCGGGTGGGTCAATCGGACCATCAACATCGCGACGCAGTCGACGTCGCAGGCGACTTACAACCAGACGCTCGACCGGGCGATTGGCGCGATGCGCGTCGCGCGCGGGCTGAAGCTCGGCCAGGAAAACGACTTCGAGATCTATTCGAACGACACGCTCGTTTCGGCGTTCGCGCAAGTGGCCGGCACGATCAGGATCGGCGCATTCGTCGTGAGCGCAATCGCGCTTCTGGCCGCCGGCATCGGGATCATGAACATCATGCTGGTGAGCGTGACGGAGCGGACTCGCGAGATCGGCGTGCGCAAGGCGATCGGCGCCCGCAAGGACGACATCGTCAAGCAGTTTCTGTTCGAGGCGGTCGTGCTGTCGGAGGTCGGCGGGCTGGCGGGCATCCTGTTCGGTGTCGCGGGCGGGAACGGCGTCGCGCTATGGTTCGACATCGCGATGGTCTTCCCGTGGTTCTGGGCTTTTACGGGCCTGATTGTCTGTTCGATCATCGGAATCAGCTTCGGCTGGTATCCCGCCTGGAAAGCCGCCACCCTCGATCCGATCGACGCTTTGAGGTGGGAGTAGAAGGCCGGCACCCGGCACGCGGCACCCGGCACCGATTTCGCTCAAGAAATCCGGTATGAAACCCCTATCCCTGGCATTCGCAGTCGCGCTCACCGCTACTTGTCTCTCCGCCCAGGATTGGCGCGGGCAGCTCAAGATGGTTGAAAACGATCTCCGCACGCAGCACTACGGCCACGCGCGCAAGTGGTCGATCAAGTTGATCAACAGCATGACCGATCATCTCGGGACAGGTCCTGATGCAACGTACACGCTGGCGCTGACCGTCGCCTACCGCGCGATGGCCGAACAAGGTCTGAAAAAGCCGGAA
>QHVX01000083.1 GCA_003222375.1 Acidobacteriota bacterium | reverse complement strand
GTGCTCGTCCGAAGCGCCACGGCGTAATCCATCGAACGCTCGATCAACAAGCCGATCATCTCCGCGAGGATCAGCGAGTATTCATTGACCTCTTTCGGTTCGGCGATGAAGATCCTTCCCTGCACCGTTGCCCCGCGAATGGGGGCGGAGATCACCTCGCGCAGTCCGGTCGCGTCGCGGAAGTTGCTGGAAATCGACTTTCCGGAATCGTGGAACGCGATTTCGGCCATCGAGGGATTGACCAGCGGAAGAAAGGGCTCAGGCTCTGCTTCGCGCCACGTAAAGTCGTCTTCCGACAGCGTCACGACGATCAACCACGGCTCTTCGGGATCCTCCCACGCCATGACGACGCGAGGCGAGTTGAAGATGTGGCGGCAGGCCTCCAGCGACCGACGGATGGTCGTTCGGTGATCGGCAGCCAGACCGCGAGGCCATTGCTGGAGTCGCCGTACGATCTCCTCTGGTCCCATCGATCAATGGTAACGCGGGTCAGCGTAGGTTCGTGAACAACGCCGCGAAGATTTCGATGCCGTCCCACAGGTTCTGGATGCGCAGGTTCTCGTTGGCGGCATGCTGGTTGTTGTCGTGATTGACGATCGGGACGCCGACCACCGGCGTGTTCCCGTGCCGGAAGAGATACATCGGAACGCTGCCGCCGAGCGACGGCAGCAAATACGGCGGCACGCCCTGGGCCGCGGTGATCACATTCGCGACTCTGCGGCTGATCGGCAGGTCCATCGACGTTCGGGACGCCGGATAACCAGGACCCCAGACCAGCTTGACCACATTCGGATGTGCCATCCGCGTCGCGGCATCGGGATTCTCACGCACGATGAAGAAATTCTGCGCCGCGATGTGGCGCTCGACACGCTCGCGAACTCTCTCCGGCGTTTGTGCCGGAACCAGCCGAAAATCGATCGACGCCCGCGCCTCGGTGCTGATGGTATTCGAGGCCTGCTCTTCCACGTGACCCGCGACGAAGCCGCGCAGGTTCAACGCCGGTATCAGAATCAGCTCGTTGAGCGACTTTCCCGCGCCTTCCGTACGGCCCAACGCCAGCTCGCGTTTCAGGTCGTCATCGAAATTTGGGATCGCGCCGAGGGCATCGCGTTCGACATCTGTCAGCGGCGTGACATCGTCGTAATAGCCGGCAATCAGGATCCTTCCGTCCGTGTCGCGCATGCTGTCGATCAGATGCGTGAGCGTGACGATCGGATTCGGAGCCCAATTGCCGTAGTGGCCGCTGTGCAGCGGGCGCGACGGACCGTAAACGGTCATCTCGAGATCCGTGACGCCGCGGGCTCCGTAATAGAGCTGCATATGACGGCTCTGATGCACCGGGCCGTCGCACAACATCCACGCGTCCGCGGCAAGCTCCTTCGGATAGCGATCGAAGTAGGCGCCCAGGTGCGGAGAGCCGGCTTCTTCTTCTCCTTCGAAAACAAACTTCAGATTGACCGACGGTGTCGCCTTGACGGACTTCAACGCATCGAGCGCCGTCAGCATCGCGATGATCGGCGCCTTGTCATCGCTCGCCGACCGCGCGTACAGCCGTGATTCGGGATCGATGTGCGACGACGGCTCGATCGGGCTTCCGGATGGATTCCGCAACACCGGCTGCCACGGCGGGGTGGTCCATTGCTTCGGATCGACGGGCTGTCCGTCGTAGTGCGCATAAAACGCGATTGTTATTTTCGCGTTGCGGGAGGGCAGCGTCGCATAGACGAGCGGCGGCGTGCCTTCCATCCGCAGCAGTCTTGCCTCGGCGCCGCGGCGCGTCAGCATCGTCACCAGCGCGTTGGCGTTCTTCTCGATGTTGGTCGTGTCGGAAGCGAGGTTCGGAATCGCGAGCAGCTCCATCAACTCGCCGACGATCTCGCGCTCGTGCTTCATTCGATAGTCGCGCGCTGCGTGCGACATCTCGACCGGCGAAATCGCGAAGGCCGGAATCGCCACCAGCGACCAAAGCGCGATTAGTTTTTTCATGCTGCCTTTGTCATCCTGAGCGAAGCGAAGGATCTCGCCGACGAGATGCTTCGCTAAGCTCAGCATGACATCCGTTACCTGTGATATTTAGCACAAATGAAGAAAACACTCGCTTTGCTACTTCTCGTCTGCCCGGCGCTTTTCGGGCAGGAACGAAGGCCCGGTACACCAGACATCGCAAGTCCTCCCTCCACCGCCCGCGCCAGCGAGACGCCTGCAGAAAAGACCGAGCGGGCGACGCCGCCGAAGCCCGAGCCGCGCGACCAGATCTCGACCACGCAGCACTCCGTGACCATCAACGGCACTCCGGTCAGCTATACCGCGCGCGCCGGCACGATCGTGTTGAAGGACGAAGAAGGAACGCCGCGGGCGAACTTCTTTTTCGTTTCGTATACGCGTGATGGAGTCGATCCGGCGCGACGCCCGGTCACGTTCACATTCAATGGCGGCCCCGGTTCGTCATCGGTCTGGCTGCACATGGGCGCGTTCGGTCCGAAGCGCGTCGTCTATCGCGACGATGAAGGCCACGCCGCGATGCCGCCGTATCGCCTGGTCGACAACGACAATTCGCTGCTCGACGTCACCGATCTCGTCTTCATCGATCCGGTGACGACCGGATTCAGCCGCGCCATCCCGTTCAAAGACGCGAACAAGTTCCACGGCGTCGAGTCGGATGTCGAATCGGTCGGCGAGTTCATTCGCCTTTGGATGACGCGCTACGGTCGATGGAGCTCGCCGAAATTTCTCGCGGGTGAAAGCTACGGCACGACTCGGGCGGCCGGCCTTTCGGGATGGCTGCAGCAGCAGGGCGTCTATCCGAACGGCATCGTCCTGATCTCCTCGATTCTCAATTTCGAGACGGCGTCCTTCGAGAGCGGCAATGACCTGGCGTATGAGCTGTTTCTCCCGACCTACACCGCGATCGCGTGGTACCACAAGAGACTCTCGCCCGACCTTCAGAGCGGCACAGTCGACAATGCGGTCGCGGCTGCCGAAAGATACGCGTTAGGCCCCTATTCGACAGCGTTGATGCAGAGCGATCGCATCACCGACGATCAACGCCGCGACGTCGCCGCGCATCTCGCAAACCTCACCGGCCTGCCGCAGGACTTCATCGAGCGCGCGAACCTGCGCATCCGTATCGATCGATTCGACAAGGAGCTTCTGCGCACCCAGCGCCGCACCGTCGGCCGGCTCGACGGACGTTTCATCGGCATCGATCGCGATGCCGCCGGCGAATCTCCGGAATTCGATCCCTCCTACGCCGCCATCTTCGGCGAGTACACCGCCGTCTTCAACGACTACGTTCGCCGCGAATTGAAATATGAGACCGACGCGGCCTACGAGATCCTGACCGGCAAAGTGCGGCCGTGGAGCTACGACCGCGCGCAGAACCGCTACGTCGACGTAGCCGAGACTCTCCGCGGCGCGATGACCCAGAATCCATATTTGAAAGTGTTCGTTGCCAACGGCTACTACGATCTGGCCACGCCGTTTGCGGCGACGAAATACACCTTCGCACGCATGCAGCTCGATCCCGAGGTCCGCAAGAACGTGTCGATGGATTACTTCGAGGGCGGACACATGATGTACATCGACCGCAAAGCGCACGCGAAACTCAAGAGCGACATCGCGGATTTCATTCGTAGCGCGTCGAACACGCAGTAGCTGCTAGGATGAGATGTGCCCCGGATTCTCCTCACCAACGATGATGGCATCTACAGCGAAGGGCTCCGCAAGATCGCGGATGCCCTTCGCGACATCGGCGATGTGATCATCGTCGCTCCCGATCGCGAGCAGAGCGCAGCCTCACACGCGCTGACCCTCAATCGGCCGCTGCGGCTCCTGCAGCTCGAAGAAAATGAATGGATCGTCGACGGCACGCCGACCGACTGCGTGAATCTCGCCGTGCTGAAGCTGATGAAGGAGCATCGACCCGACATCGTCGTCTCGGGCATCAACTTCGGCCCTAACCTGGGCGACGACGTCACGTACTCCGGCACGATCTCGGCGGCCTTCGAAGGAGCGCTGCTCAACATTCCGTCGATCGCGCTGTCGGCGCTGGTCGGCGAACATTTCTCGTTCGCGCGGTGCGCGGAATTCGGCGCGCGCCTGACCCGCTATCTGCTCGACCGGCCTCGCGATCCGCAGATCATCCTCAATATCAATTTTCCGGTGTCGGAATTTCAGGGCGTGAAGGTGACGCGGCTCGGCAAGCGCGTCTACTCCGAAGGCATCGTCGAGCGTCTCGATCCGCGCGGCCGGAAGTATTACTGGATCGGCGGCGACGCGCCGACGTGGCATCCGGGCGAGGGAACCGATTTCGAGGCCGTACAGAACGGCTACGTCTCGATCACGCCGCTGCACCTCGACCTGACACATCACGATTCGATTGCGCGCCTCAAGCCGCTCGAGGAGCTCCTTGGCCCGGTCGCCAAGCGAAGCTGATTTCGCGCATCAGCGCGCGTTGATGGTCGACCGTCACGTCGCGGCGCGCGGCGTCAGCGATCCGCGGATCTTGCAGGCGATGCGCGAAGTGCCGCGCCATCTCTTTGTTTCGCCCGTCGTCGCTAGTAAAGCCTACGGGCCGGGCGCGCTGCCCATTGGCGCGAATCAGACGATCTCGCAGCCGGCGATCGTCGGTCACATGATCGAGTTGCTCGAATTGCACGGAAACGAGAAGGTGCTCGAGGTTGGCACGGGAACGGGATATCAGGCGGCCGTGCTGTCCAAAGTGGCCGGCAAGGTCTTCTCCATCGAGCGCGTGCACGAGCTGGGCGTCCGCGCGATGGATCTCGTTCGCGATCTGAAGATCAACAACGTCAGCGTGAAAGTCTTCGATGGCAGCTACGGATGGTCCGATCAAGCGCCATTCGATCGCATCATCGTGGCCGCTGCGGCACCGGAAGTACCGCAGCCACTGGTGCAGCAGCTCGCGCGAACGGGCATCATGGTTTTGCCGATCGGATCGGGAAAAAGCCAGCGGCTCGCGCGCGTGCGGCGCGTCGGGACGGGAGTGCAGATCGAGGATTGCGGCGAGGCGGAGTTCGTCCCGCTGCTCGGACGCTTCGGCTGGAAGGAATAGATGCGCGTTCGCACGGTCATCATCGTGACCGCACTCGTCTCCTCGATCCTCGGCGCCGTGGTGGCGTACCTCGTCTTGACGGTGCCTAACGATCTGCAGGCGGGCGCGCTGATGCGGACGGCGCGCAAACAGATCGCCGACGGCGACAACGAACGCGCGCGCCAATCGCTGTCGCGAATCGTGCAGCAATATCCGCGCACCGATGCGGCGGCTGCGGCGACGGTCGCGCTGGCATCGCTCGCCGACAACGAACGCAAGAAACTGGCGGCCGATCTCGCTGCGCAACGCAGCGAAGCGGGCACGCTGCAGAAGCAGATTGCGGCGCTCAAGCAGCAGATTGACGAAGTCGCCGCGCGCCCGGTCCCGCAACCGGTGATCATCAAACAGGTCGTGCCCGCAAAGAAGGCGCCCGCGAAGAAGGCGACGGCCAAACGCCGGCGCCATTAGCGACCATTGTAGAATCTGCGCCGCATGCCCAGAGAGCAGCGGCACATCCATATCCATGGAAAAGTGCAGGGTGTCGGATATCGTTTTTTTGCGACGCGGGTCGCGCGCCGCCTCGGCCTCAAGGGCTTTATCCAGAACAATCGCGACGGCTCGGTCGAAGCGACAGTCGAGGGAGAGAAGAGCGCGATCGACGAGTGGATCGAAGAATTGAAGGAAGGGCCGCGATACGCCGAGGTCACGAAGATCGATCAGGAGTCGAAGGACTTCAGCGGAAAACTCGGCGACTTTGACGTGAAATTCTGATGGACCTCAAGACTTACATTCGCGATGTCCCCGATTTTCCGAAGAAGGGGATCATCTTCAAGGACATCACGCCGCTGCTCCGCGCTCCGGAAGCGCTGGAATTCACGGTCGACGCGCTGGCCAGACCGTTCCGTAACCAAAAGGTTACGAAAGTCGCCGCGATCGAATCGCGCGGCTTCATCTTCGGAAGTTGCGTCGCGCGCATCCTCGAGGCCGGCTTCATCCCGATCAGGAAACCGGGAAAGCTCCCCTGGACGACGCGGCGCAACGAGTACCAGCTCGAGTACGGCACTGATGCCCTCGAGATTCACGAGGATGCCCTATCCTCACAAGATCGAGTCCTTTTAATTGACGATGTTCTCGCGACCGGCGGCACCGCCGCCGCCGCCTCGTGCCTCGTCCGCGAGCTCGGCGCGGATCTCGTCGGCGTCGCGATGGTGATCGAGCTGTCGTTCCTGCATGGACGCACAAAATTAAATGGAATTCCGGTGCATTCGCTGATCACCTATTGATGTACGACCTCATCGTCATCGGCTCCGGTCCGGCCGGAGAAAAGGGGGCGGCGCAGGCGGCCTATTTCGGCAAAAGCGTCGCACTGATCGAGCGCGAGCCCGTCCTCGGCGGCGCGTGCGTGAATACCGGAACGATTCCCTCGAAAACGCTGCGCGAATCGGCGTTGCATCTTTCGGGTTTTCGGCAGCGCGGATTTACCGAAGCAGTCGACCTCAAGATGAAGAGCGTGACGATCGACGACTTCATGTACCGCAAACAGCTCGTGCTCGAAAAAGAATGGGCGCGCATCGGCGAAAATTTGCGCCGTCATAACGTCGATCACTTCCAGGGTTCGGCGCGATTCGAGTCGCCGACGCGGGTGGTCGTGAAAAATTCGCTCGGCCAGGAGACTCTGGAAGGAACAATCGTTCTGATTGCCACTGGATCCTCGCCGTATCGGCCATCGACGGTTCCGTTCGATGACGAATACGTCTGCGACAGCGACACGATCCTGCAAATCGGCAAGATTCCGGCGAGCCTGGCCGTTGTCGGCGCGGGCGTGATCGGATGTGAGTACGCCTCGATCTTCGCGGCCCTGGGCGTGGAAGCGCATTTGATCGACGCGCGTTCGACGCTGCTCCCGCACATGGATCGCGAGATCGTGCGCGTGCTGTTGGGCGAGATGCAGAACCGGCTGGGCGTCACGCTGCATCTGGCCTGCGAGGTTCAAACGATCGAGAAATGCGACGACAAAGTCGCTCTCACGCTCCGCAACGGAACCTGCATCGTCGTCGATAACGTCCTCTACGCCGCCGGCCGGAACAGCAATGTCGCCGATCTCAATCTCGAAGCCATCGGCGTGAAGACCGGAAACCGCGGACTCGTCATCGTCAACGAGAACTATCAGACCAGCGTGCCGAACATATACGCCGCCGGCGACGTCATCGGCTTTCCCTCGCTGGCATCGACGTCGATGGAGCAGGCGCGCGTCGCGATGGTCCATGCGTTCAATTTGAAATACAAAACGAAGGTCGCGTCACTCCTCCCCTACGGCATCTACACCATTCCCGAGCTTTCGACGGTGGGGATGACGGAAGACGAGTGCAAGACGAAATCGCTGCCGTACGAGGTCGGTCGCGCCACCTATCGTAATAACGCCCGAGGACAGATCATCGGCGATA
>QHVX01000451.1 GCA_003222375.1 Acidobacteriota bacterium | reverse complement strand
TCCCGACATCCGCCTGGTCGCCCGCTACCTCGGCTTCCGCGCCGGCTTCGCTTATCTCGAGGGCTGGCCGGCCGAGTGGTCGATGCCGCGGCGGTCGACATCGCGAAATGTCGTGCCGGGCGGCAGCTTCGCGATCGCGGCGTCGATGGCCGGTTTCTATCCCGTCGACTCCCCCGGCGGCTGGAACCTCCTCGGCCGCACCGCCGCGCCGTTGTGGGATCCCGAGCGCGATCCGCCGAACCTCTTCGCGCCGGGCGACGAGATCGCGATCGTTGTTTTGGATGGAACAGTGACACCCGTACTGCCACGTCTCGAGTCAGAATTCCATGGCGAGCCGATCGCCGACATCATCACGCCGGGGCAATTGACGACGATCGTTGCGGCGCCCGATTGGAAGCGCGTCGAGTACGGTGAACCGCCGGGCGGACCGTTCGATGAAGAAGCCGCTGCGATCGCGAATGCCGCCGTCGGGAATCCGCCGGGCGCGCCGCTTCTCGAGTGTGTGCTCGTCGGACCGAAATTGCGCATGCGAAAGACAGTTCGCGTTGCGTTCTGCGACGCGGAGCTGAATGTTCGTGAGACCGTCGATGTTGGACGCATTCGCGGCATGCGCGGTTATCTCGCGATCGAGGGAGGCGTGGCGGGGGAGGTGCGGAAGGGCGGCGTCATCCTGAGGCGCGCAGACGCCGAAGGATCTCGTCCGCAGAGATCCTTCCCCCTCGCTACGCTCGGGGTCAGGATGACGCGAAACACTCCGAAAATCATTCGCGTCATGCCTGGCCCGCACGAGGCGCCGCCGTTGCCAGAGGAATGGGAAGTGACGCCGCACATGAATCGCGTCGGCATCCGGCTTCGTCCTCTCGAGCCGATCGATGTGAAATTGCCGACCGAGCTTCCGTCGTGCGGAGCGCAATTCGGAACGCTGCAATGGCACGCCGACGGAAGCCTTGTCGCGTTAGGTCCCGATCATCCGGTCACGGGCGGCTATCTCCAGCCCGCGACCGTGATCTCGACCGAGCGCTGGAAGCTCGCGCAGCTCGCCCCCGGCGATCGAATCAGGCTAATCGCCGTATGAATATCCCTGCCGCGCGCGGATGCGAAACTCCGGATTCTTCACCGCGACGTTGACCTTCTGATAGCCGGATCCGCTCTTCGGCTTCGTGTAGTACCCGATCAGGTAGTAGCCGGTCGACAACTTGTCGACCTGCCGCAGCGCGGGCGCGAAGCTGGTGTTGAAGCGGAAGTATTGGCCGTTGGTATCGGCCGCGACCCGCTCCAATGTCTGATGCACGAACGGCGGCTGATTGGGATCTTCGAGGAGACTGACGGGATAGACGGCGACATCCGAGCGATTGAGCGCGCGAACCATCGGCTCGTAATAGCGGCTGGTCGTCACGATCATGCCGCCGCGGATTTCTTCGCCCGGCTCATGAATGCCGAGCGAGAAGAGGACGATCTCTTTGCGGGCGCGAATGCCGCGAACGCGGTCGCCGAAGAATTCGAGGGCCTCGTAGACGGTGCCGGTGTTGTCGATGAGGCTCGAGGCGTTGCCGCGCAGCATTGACGGCGCGTCGGGCACGCTCTCGCTGATGGTGATTCCGCGACCGAACAGCGCGGTCTCATCGACGGCGCGCTCGAGCTGTTCCCTGTTCGATGTGAAGTCGCTGTACGAACGTCATGCGCGACGACGGCCGCCACATCGGTGGGCTTCATCTCTTTGCGGATGAAATCCTTGACGGCGTTGCGCGCAAGCGCGAGGCGACTGAAGAACATTCCGATGTCGGCGGGCTTGTCGAAGAAAAAAATGAAGTAGCGCTGTTCGTGAACGCGTTCGACTTTGAAGGCCGCTTTAGTTTCCGGTGAATTCAGAAGCCGGCGATTCGTGAAGTAGTCGACGGAGTCGATTTCCTGCGGCACGCCGTTTTCCTTGACCACGAAATCGTTCTTGTCGAGACCGAGGATTTGATTGCCGCGGGCATCGGTGACGACGGCATCGAGGAGCACCAGATTCACATTGACTTTTTCACCGTACTGCGGGGGCTGCTGCGCCAGAACAGCGGTCGCAGCGAAGAAGAGTGCGAGGGTGATGCGTTTGACCATGGACATTCCTTTCTCAGCCGGAAACGCACTCTAAACCTTTCGAAATCCTCCCGGAAACTGGAGAGCACGCTTTTTGCTGAAACGGCACCAAGATGAAATCGGCCGTTGTTATCGCTGTCGCTTTGGTGGCAATTCCTGCCTTCGCGCAGCGGCGGGTCGACATCTTTTTCGATGTCGAGGGCGTGAAGCGGACCGGCCGGCTATCGACCTTCTCACCGGGCACGACGCGATTCGAGCCCTCGTTCCAAAACGGTGGCGGAGCCGGCGGAGGCTTCAATCTCTTCGTCAGCGATCGTCTCTCGTTCGAGGCCAAGGTCGCCGCGCTGGGAACGAAGTCACGCATTCGCGTCATCGGCAGCGATTTCATCATTACTGCTGATCTCGGATGGGCCCAGATTTATCCGATCTCCGCGACGATGCAGTGGCATCTTCTGGAACACGGGACCGTCCGCCCGTACATCGGCGTCGGAGTCGTGCATACGATACTCAAAAACATCAACAAGCGGATTGGACCGACCGCGACGGGAATTCGCTTCAAGGATCCGACCGGCCTCGTTCTCGACGGCGGGCTCGAACTCAACCTCGGCCGGCGCTGGAATCTGCTCGCCGACGCGCGCTATGTGCCGATCGAAACGACATCGCGCGCGACGTTTCCAGGCACGGCGTCGAGCGTCGATCTGCACGTGCGTCCGGCGATCGTATCGTTCGGTCTGGGGTATCGTTTTTAGGAATTCAGAAGTAACCGACGCGGTTTGACCGCCCGGACATCGGGGCATAGCTCAGCCTGGTTAGAGCGCACGGTTCGGGA
>QHVX01000049.1:1354-8808 GCA_003222375.1 Acidobacteriota bacterium | reverse complement strand
TGTGACCCCGGCGATCTCCGCATCGGAGTCAACGATGGCCAGGGTCGGATCGAGCATGCGAATCGACGCGCTGGTCACCGTATAGGTCGAGTTCTTCATCACGCCATTCTGCTCATCCTGAAATAGTCGCTGGATCTCGGTCAGCCCTTTCGCCTTGCGGCCAGAGGGGTTGATCAGATCTCCGTCGACCGACCAGAAGTAAGCCATGGCGGTCGGATCGTGCTTGTTCCACGTTGCCGCGAATTCATCCAGGCGCTCGCGAATTTGCTGCTCGTTCGATTTTGCGGGCTGACCGAGGGCGGCAGTGGAGAGGAGGGCCGCTATGAACGTCGCCGTGAAGACTCGAACCATAGAACGCTCCTTTCTGATGTTGGATTGAAAGCGGAGCCTATCACCACAGAGAAGATCGAGAGAGCTCCTCACATCGGGAAAACTTGACAATAACTATTGACGCGGCCGGCGGCATCCAATTTGCCAGCGATGCCTTGCGTATTGGCTGTGCAGAGAGAGTGCAGTTTCCCAATAGATGCCAAGCCCGCCCTATCATCGCTCATATCGTCACTTGTCGCTCGGTGCAACCGGCATCGGGTGGAGTCTTTGCTGCGGTCTCCTTCCTAGTCTCACGCTCCTGATCTTCGCGCCCGCCATTCTCCGTTTTCATAGCCGATGGGTCATCGCGCTGCTGGAATGGATCGGCATCCCGGTCAGTGAGCGCGCAACTTATCTCGGAAGACTTCCGGTGATCGTTCCGGAGGTGGGAAGTTACGCGCCGGCGCATTCACGCTATCCGGCGGTTGTTGCAATCGTCGGCTGCATCGCCGCGGCTGTTCTTTTGATTCCGCTGAGCCGTCTGACACCTCTTCGCGTGATCTCAGGATTGGCGGCGCTGCTGTGCGGGATTTCGGGCACATTCTTCTACTTCGCAGGCGAGCGTTTTCCGTACACTGCGGGGACCTTCGCGGACGTTTGGCTCCGCGCCGAATTTGTCGTCTGGCTGATCGCGCCTTTTCTCCTGTCCATCATCCTCGGCGCGCTTCCGCTTCCTTCCGGCATGACCCTGCTATACACCACGATGACCGTGTTGTACGCAGTCTGGTTTTCGGCGGTCCGACTGACATTGTTACTCACGCTTTTCCATTTTGCCGGTTTGATTTGGATGCCGGCGGCGTACTTCTTCGCCGGTTTCATGATCGATTTTTTCTACCTAGTGGGTTTTTACTCCATCGCCATCTGCCGGACGACACGGATCGTGCGCAAACATCGCGAGGTTTGGCAATGGTAATCGCGGCGAAAATCTATCTCGTCATCGCCGCCGTACTCCTCGTGGTGTACGCCATCCGGCATTCGATCTTCAGCCTGAATCGTCTGCTGTACACGAACCGGCACGGTCTTCAGGACGTTTTCGATTCGAAGCCGCCGTCCATTACCGTCCTCATCCCGATGCACAACGAGGAGCGTGTCGCGGACCACATCCTGGAAGCGCTTCTGGTCGCGGAGTATCCGCGCGACCGGCTGCAGATCATCGCGATCGACGATCACTCGACCGACACGACGCTGCAGATCATTCGTCACTATGCAGAGCGCGATTCCCGCATCCGCGCTCTGCATCGCGGAAACGGCCGGCGGGGCAAGCCGGCAGCGCTCGACGAGGCAATCCGCATGGCGGCCGGAGAACTCATCATGGTCTTCGACGCCGACTACCTTCCTGGTCGCGGGCTGGTCCGCGAACTGGCGGCGCCATTCGTCGACCCGGCGGTGGGGGCCGTGATGGGACGCGTCGTGCCGCTGAATTGCGGTGCGAATCTCCTCACCCGATTGCTCGATCTCGAGCGGGCCGCCGGGTATCAGGTCGATCAGCAGGCGCGCCACAACCTCCGCCTGATTCCGCAGTATGGCGGAACCGCCGGCGCGTTTCGCAAAAGCGCCTATCACGCCGTCGGCGGTTTCGATGCCAATGTTCTTTCGGAAGATACCGAGCTCACATTCCGGCTGAAACTGGCTGGTTGGAGTGTGGTCTACGCCAATCGTTGCGAGTGTTATGAAGAAGTGCCGCAGACGTGGGGGGCCCGCATTCGTCAGATTCGGCGCTGGGCTATCGGCCACACGCAGTGCTTCGTCCGTTTCGCGTTGCCGATGCTCACGCGGCCCGGTCTGCGAGCGATCGAACGCATCGACGGAGTCATGCTGCTGGCGATCTATTTGATTGCGCCGCTCCTGACGCTGGCGCTGGTCAGCGCGCTTTTCCTGTTTTTCACCGGCGCGCTGTCGGTTCTGAACGCGTTTCTTCTGACGTTCGGCATCATGGCCTTCAATTCTGTCGGAAACTTCGCGTCCTTCTTCCAGATCGGCACGGCAGTGCTGCTCGATGGCAGCGCCGAGCGCGTGCGCCTCCTGCCGCTGAATGTACTGAATTTTGCATTGTCGATCTTCGTGGTAACCGCGGCACTGATCACGCACGGAGCGCGCTGCATGTTAGGCCGGCGAACGGCATGGCAGAAAACGGGGCGGTTCCGATGAGCAGCCGGAAAAAATTCGCTGTCATCTTCGGAACGCGTCCGGAAGCCATCAAGCTCGCGCCCGTGATTCGTGAGCTCGAACGACAGCAACAGGACGTCGTGAAGATCTCCACCGGCCAGCACCAATCCATGTTGTCGCAGGCGCTCGACTACTTCGAAATCGGCGTCGATCACGACCTCCACGCAATGCGCGAAGGTCAAACTCTTCCCACTCTGGTGTCGCGCATCACCACCGATTCCGAAAGCGTTCTGCGGAGCGAAAAGCCCGACGTCGTCATCGTCCAAGGCGATACATCCACGGCCCTCGGCAGCGGAATGGCCGCTTGTTTCTCAGGCATCGGAGTCGCACACGTCGAAGCCGGACTCCGCACTTACAATCACGAAAACCCCTTCCCGGAAGAGGTGAACCGATCCATCATTGCCCGGCTGGCGCGATGGCACTTCTGTCCGACCGACCGTGCGCGCATCAACCTGCGACAGGAAGGTATCGACGGTCCGGCAGTGCAGGTCACCGGCAACACTGTCGTCGACGCGCTGCATTGGGGACGCACGAAAGCGCTGGGGCGATTCAATGGCGGTTTGCGCGCATGGCTGGCGGATAGTCTCAAAGTTCCACCGGCTGCTATCGAGCGGTTCGTGCTCGTCACCTGTCATCGCCGCGAGAATTTCGGTCAGCCGCTCGCCGACATCTGCACAGCGATCTGCGAGCTGGAGCGGCGACGTCCGGATCTGCGCATCATCTGGCCCGTGCACCTCAATCCCAACGTCCGCCAGGAAGTCGAGCGCATGATGCGATGCTTCGGTCCTCGAATCTATCCCGTGGACCCCGTTGATTACGAAACGATGCTGGGACTCCTCGAAACTTGCCAGTTGATCCTGACCGACTCGGGCGGGATCCAGGAAGAAGCGGCTGTGTTCCACAAACCGGTATTGATCATGCGAAAGACCACCGAGCGGCCGGAGATCGTCGAATCGGGAGGAGGAATGCTGGTCGGCACCGATCCCGACACGATTGTCGACGCTGCCAATCGCGTTCTCGACGACAACGATCTCTATCGGAAAATGAGCAACGCCCCGAATCCGTTCGGTGACGGGCATGCCGCCGAGCGCATCGTCGACAGCCTGCTTCAATGAAAGGGCCGGCGATCTTCATCGCCCTGATCGCCACAAACGCGCTTGCACAAGTCTCCTCACCTGATCCCTCACATCCGTTCGTGGCGGATGCCATCCTCGGCGGTTCGAGCATCCGCAGCGGCGGTCATTGGCGTTCGGCCGACCTCATTGTGACGAAGACGCTTCCGCAAACTGTCGGCTATCTGTTTCTGCATCGCAGTGAGCGGCCGGAAGGGAGCGGCGGCTTTCTCGCCATGGCGGCAACACACGATTGGACATCGCGCTTCTTCACCTACGTGGCAGCCGGCGGATCTGCACCGCGCGCCGCTTACCTGCCCAAAAGTAGGTTCGATCTCGATCTGAACTTCAAGTTGCTCGGCAGCCGGCGGCTGCTCGCCACCGCAGGCGCTACCACCGCACGCTACGCCGGGCAGCGGCGCGACGATGTGATCGCGGCCGGTGTCACCTATTACGCTCCAGCGATCGTCACCTATCGCTTTTTCCAGAATACTTCAGCGCCTGGCCATGTCCGGTCGCACGCGCAAATGTTTCAGGTGGCTATCGAACGCCGCGGCGACCTTTCCGCGTTCTTGCGTCACTCCTGGGGCCACGAGGCGTATCAACTGACGACCATCGTGACGCCTGAAAACGTACGGCTTTCGGGACACACCACGACAGCCTTCGTGCGCAAGTGGACCTCACCGCGAGCGGGTTTTGTCAGCGAAGTGGAGTGGCAAACTAAAGCGGCGGACTTCCGGCGCTTCGGTGGTCGCGCGGGACTCTTTTACTCGTTTTGAAATTCAGGCGAACCAGATCACAGAGAAGGCGATCATCGCGGCGATCTGCATGCCAAGGGTGACCATCACCACAATCCGCCGTTGTGGCGGAAAGACAATGCGATCGCGATCGTACTCCTCGCACGCGGGATGTCTCATGACTGGACCGACAACCCAAGATAAGCACGGACGCGTTAGTTCGCAACCAGATTGACGGAAGTATTCTCGGCCGCTCGGGTGATTCCCCCGTGAGCGGTGACGACCCGCCCATAGAGAACTGCCCCCGGATTGAGCTCGACCGACCGGTCGGCGAGCAGTGTCGTGATCCGGCCCGGGCTTCCGACTCGCGCGCCACTGCCAATGACCGCCGATCCGGCTGTCAACGCGTGCTCGGAAATGACGGCATTTTCGGCAAGATGCAAAGAATGCTCGGCATACACCGAGCCCTTGATTGTCGCTCGCTCGCCGATCACCACGTCGGCCTCACCGTGGAGCGATCCGCGGATCGTTGCCTGACGTCCAACCCGGATGTTGCCGCGCGCGATGACATCGCCGGCCGCACTGGCGTCATCGGGAATGGTGAAATCATCGTCTGTGAGCAGCGCTCCGTCGGCCCGCAACCGGCACCGTTTCGGATCGCCGAATTCGGCGATCGGCCGTGATTGTGCCGTCCGCCGCCTGTGCGATCGTGACTGTTCGGAGCCGACAACAATCCGCGGCGCTGACAACAAATGAAATTCAACGCCGGCGCCGAGGATGATGTCATTGCCTGCAGTCGCCCGGGCACCGAGCCGGCAACCATCACCAACGACCAGGCGCATGCTCGTATCGATCCATCGCTCGATGTCGACACCCGGCCCAAGGTTGATGTCGCCGGAGGCTTTCAACGCGCGGAGGCGAACGCCTTCGCCGATCGTTGCGGAACCTCCGACCAGCACCTCTTTGGCGATCGTCGCGCCCGATTCCACTCGGAGATCGTCGTGGATGTCGAGGATGTGACGCGGAGCATCGACCCGCCTGAAGTCGAGCGAGCCGGCAATCGTCTTCACCGATTCGTCGTCATGCAGCCGGACACGATAGATGCCGGGAGCACGCGGCGCGGGGCCGACCGCCTGCTCGACCAACGTGTCGAATGATGTCGCGAAATAGCGATCGTCTTTCCGGTATGCGTTGTCGATGTCGAGCGGTTTCGGGTCGCGCGGCTTGCGGGCCTCGCGGATGGCCGCAGAGATCGGCAGTACCGCCCCGGCAGCAGCAATGATTACGAGCGCAACAACGCGAAGAACTACGTCAGGATCGAAATCAATCAGGGCTTCACCTGGATATTTCCTCTGCCCACCGGAAATTCAGGAGCCGGCGCGCCGGCTGCGCAAAATGACGCGGCATTCGCGGTTCCGAGGAGCGGACTCGCCGTATCGGGCTCATCCTTATGTCCTTCCCCGTTATCGGTCACGCTCCACAGCAATTGCGAGCCGACCGGGATCCCTTCAGGAAAATCCGAATGCTGGACGACGCCGCCGATTCTGGCGCGATTTCCGGTAACGGTGACACAGATGACTTCGCCGCTCGCTAGAATGTCCTCGTCGTCGTACTTCGAGCGGAAGTTGAAGCGTCCGGTCACACGTCCATCGCTGTGATGAACCGCAGAGAATTCGTATCGGTCGACGACCAGACCGCCGAAAATGAACGAGATTCGCGCTGCTCCCGATGCTCGCTGCATACCGTCGTCATCCGCGACAACGGGAAGAGCATTCGCCATCAGAAAGAGCACGGCAATGACAATCAAGTGTTTTTTCCAGGGCATTTCCTCTCTCCTCGAAAGGGCTGATAGGTTCAACGGACGTGCCACCCCTTTCTCAGCCCTTCCATTTCATAAATTTGTGGCGGCGTAGCTTAGGACCCAGCTAACGCTACAATCCGCCGGATGAAACGCACATTATCGCTCTTCGTTTCGCTTTGGGCGGCAATTCCTGGGCTCGCTACCGAGAAGCCATTCAGCGTAGTCGAGGCGACCATCCCGCAATTGCAGGCTGCGATGAAAGCGGGGCGCGTGACGTCGCACGATCTGGTGCAGCAGTACTTGACCCGAATCGCGACGTACGAAGACAAGCTGCACGCCGCGATCACCGTCAATCCGAATGCGTTGAAGGAAGCCGATGAGCGCGACCGCGAGCGCAAGGCCGGCAAGATTCGGGGACCGCTGCACGGAATTCCGATCGCGATCAAGGACAACATCCAGACGACCGACATGCCGACCACCGGCGGCGCGCTGGCGCTCGCCGATTACGTTCCGCCGTACGAGGCGACTGTCACGAAAAAGCTGCGTGACGGCGGCGCGGTCATCATCGCGAAGACGCAGATGACAGAGCTCGCGAACTGGGTCGCCGGCAATCCGTCGATGCCGAACAACTACAACGCGCTGAACGGCTACGGCTTCAATCCGTATGACCCGCGCCGCGATCCGCGCGATGCGACGTTCGACGGCCGGCCGGCGCTGAATACCGGTGGCTCGAGCTCGGGCGTCGGAACTACCGCGAACCTTTGGGCCGCGAACATCGGCACCGAAACGTCGGGCTCGATTCTCAGTCCCTCGAATCAAAACATGCTCGCTGCAATCAAGCCGACCGTCGGCCGGATCAGCCGCTACGGAATCATTCCGATCACCGCCGATCAAGACACGCCCGGACCGATGGCGAGGTCGGTTACCGATGCCGCCATCATCCTCGGCGCGCTCGAAGGTCCCGATCCCAACGACTCCGCGACGACGAAATGCGCGCCGCAGGGCGACTACACGAAGTTTCTGAAAGCAGACGGACTCAAAGGTGCCCGCATCGGCATTCCGCGCGCGAACTACTACGACAAGATCAAGCCGCCCGGATCCGATCGCGAGCGCGGCGGGCTCAATCCCGATCAGGCGAAAGTGATGACAGAAGCGATCGACGTTTTGAAACAGCAAGGTGCCGTCATCGTTGATCCCGCCGACATCCCCAGCATCGTCGACAAGGATCCCAACAACAATCTATTGCTGTTCGGCGTGTGCACCGACATG
>QHVX01000049.1:0-1287 GCA_003222375.1 Acidobacteriota bacterium | reverse complement strand
GATTTGCGATCGTGGAACAACGCGCATCAGAAAGGCGGCGCGATCAAATACGGGCAATCGCTGCTCGACATCTCCGACGCGATGGATCTCGATTTATTCAAGGCGCGCTACGAAGCCGATCGCGCGAAGGACATTCAGCTCACCGCGACGCACGGCATCGACGAAGTGATGAAAGCGAACAATCTCGACGCGCTGCTTTTTCCCGGATCGAGCGGCGCGAATGTCGCGGCGCGTCCGGGCTATGCGACCGTCATCGTTCCTTTCGGAACGGTGCCGAATGCGCCGACGCCGGCCTTTCCGGAAAACTTCAACGCGAAGCCGACGCCGTTCGGCGTGAGTTTCACCGGCATGGCGTGCAGCGAGCCGACGCTGTTGCGGCTGGCCTACGCGTTCGAACAGGCGACGAAGCGGCGCGTGCCGCCGCCGGCGATTCCATAATTTTTCCTCATTTCGGTCGCGACGACGCCACAACCGGCTCCTATCCTTTCAAGCGATATGAGCCGGAACATTCTGCCGATCTTTCTCATGGGGCGCGCCGCAGGAGCAGACCCCGCCGGCTGCGTTCACATCGCGTACGGTACAGAAACAGATCCGTGAAACGCACGACAACGGCGTCGTCACGAAGACCGTCGAGGAGACGATCACCACAATTCTTCCGATCGAGCAGAGCCGCATCAACGTCATGCTCAACCTCGAGCAAAGACAAAAAGGGCTCCTGTGGTTTCCGACGTATCGCGTCGATTATCGTGGCAGCTATGTTTTTCGGAATACCACTGCCATCGACGACATCACGCTCAAGCTCACGCTGCCGGTTCCGGACGCGATTTACGACGACCTTGTAATTCGCGCGGATGGCCAGCCGCTTCCGGTCAGTGTATCCGGGGGCGCGATGATCGCAACGCTCAAGAGAAAACCGGGAGCCGCATTTCGCCTCGATGTCGGCTACCGATCGCAAGGTATGCAGAGTTGGCAGTACTCGTTCGGCGAAAACGTCGAGCAGGTGCGCGATTTCGTTTTGCAGATGCGCACCGACTTCATGGCGATCGACTTTCCACAGGGAACGCTTTCTCCAACCGAGAAGAGAAAGGACGGCCGCGGATGGTTGCTGACGTGGAGGTATGCGAATGTACTGACCGGCTACCGCATCGGCATGCTGCTGCCGCAGAAACTGCAGCCCGGTCCGCTCGCGCAGCGCATCAGCTTTTTCGCGCCCGTGTCGCTGCTATTCTTTTTCTTTCTGATGATTGTGATCACCGCGCTCCGGAAGATCGAGCTCTATCCGGTGCA
>QHVX01000048.1:10619-18133 GCA_003222375.1 Acidobacteriota bacterium | reverse complement strand
ACCGATCGATCCCACCGCCACGCTCACGCGAGTTCAGAACGAAATCTTCACCCCAACCTGCGCCGCTCTCGGATGTCATGACCGCCTGGCGCATCAGGAAGATCAGCAACTGACCGCCGGTACCGCCTACGCGCAGACTGTGAATCACCCCAGCGTGGAGATCCCGAACCTTCTGCGCGTGGCGCCAGGTGACCCCGCGAATTCTTACCTTTATCGCAAGATCACCGGCGCCGGAATCACCGGCGATCGCATGCCGCAAGGTGGACCATTCCTCACCGATGAGAAGATCAAGCTCGTACGGGATTGGATTCGACGAGGAGCGCCCAATGATTAGTTGTCGGGTTGTCGGGTTGTCAGGTTGTCTGTTGGTCCTCGCGGCTTCGGCTTTCGGGCAGGATCGATACACGCCGGTCGCGCCCCTGCCGCTCGGCGACGTTCTCCTCAATCTCCCGACGTCTCACATGCCGTCGAAGGGCGTCTGGGAAGTGAAGTTCACGCATCGATTCAACCAGTCGCTCGACCAGGGGAGCTTCAGCGATCGAATCCACTCGCTTTATGGCCTCGACAGCAACGCCGATGTCGGCATCGGCCTCTCTTACGTTCTGGTGCGCGACCTTCAGCTTTCGTTCTATCGAAGCAATGCGCTCGACGACATCGAATTCGCAGCGCGGTACAACATCTTTCAGCAGGCGCCCGCTCTCCCCTTCTCGGCAGCGCTCCGGGTTGGCGGTGACTGGCGGACCGAGCGCGATCTTACGAACAAGACTTCCGGCTTCGCGCAGGCGATCGTGTCGCGTCAATTTGGACGCCGGGCGGAGCTGACGATCATCCCCACGTACGTGACTGATGCGGGGCGGGCGGTGAGCGGCAACACGTCAATCGCGCTGTTTAAACACGCGTTCAATGTCCCTGTCGGAATCGCGGTGATGCTTCGGCCGAGCATGAGCATCGTCGGAGAGATAACGCCGAAAAACCGCGACCTGCCGAAAGAAACGCACAGCTATCCGGCGTGGGCTGTCGGACTGAAGCGCGTCATCGGCGGTCACTACTTCGAAATCCTGATCAGTAACAGCAACGCCACACACGCCGATCAGTACGTCACCTCGACCTACATGGGATCACCCCTGCAGCGGAGCGACCTGCACCTGGGCTTTAACATCGAGAGACGCTTTTAGCCGCCCCTAAGCTGCGGCCGCTACATGGGTTGTCCGACGGCAGCCGGTTTGCAAAACAACCGGGCACAATGAACTGCCCCGAATGCCACGCAGCGTATGAGTCGGGCAGCACGGTCTGCACTTCCTGCGGTTTGATCCTGATCAACTCCGCGCAGCCGAAGCGGCGCGCCGAGGATCTGGCATCCGCGAAGCGACGGGCGGCCGATCAGGTTGTGCCGTGTCAGTTCTGCAAGGGCGAAATCCGAATGGACGCGATCCGCTGCCGGCATTGCAGCGAGATCGTGAACGAGGATTACTACCGGCAGCGCGCGCAACGCGTACGCGCACGCGTGAATTACGCAAGCTGGGTCGCATACATTTTCGGACTCGGCGCGCTGCTTGTCTTCCGTCCCGTCGGATTGCTATCGGTCGCAGCGGGGCTGCTCCTTTCCATCGTCTACTACGCGATTCCGGTCGAGCCGCCGCAGCTCGCGGCGCGAAAGAAGATCCCGCTATCGACGCGACTTCGCCGGCAGATGAAACTCGAGCGCGTCGCCATTCCGATTCCGCATCTGCGAAGCAAGCGGCTGATTTTCGTCGGCACGCCGCTGGTCGCGGCGCTCATCGGCTATTCGGCAAACGTCTTCCTGCTGCAGGAGCCGATGAATCAGGTCCTGCATGACAACGCCGCGTTCAACGGGATGCGCGTATCGACACACTACGAATACTGGATCGTTCCCGGCGTCGTGGTTTACGACCTCCGAGACCTGAGCGTGCGGCAGACGCCGATCGACGTTCACACCGCGCTTCTCGAATTCGCGAAGAGAGTGCGCGAGCGCAAGATCAGCCGCGTGCAGCTCTCTTATCGCGGCACGACCAAGTTCGAGATCGATGGCGCGACATTCCGCCGCCTGGGCGACGAATACGCGAGGCAAAACTTCGACTACGTTCTGTACAAGTTCCCGCACCTCTTCCACGCGACAAAAGCGTCGCACGTCAACGACAGCGGCTCGGCGCGCGATGCGCTCGTGCAGTTCCATCGCGAGTGGTACGGACGCGATCTGTTGACGCGCACGGTCGCGAACGGCCTCTAAATCAATCCGTCCGTTCGAAGCGCATCTTCGAGCGAGAAAACGTCTCGGAATTGGTAGGCCGTGATGCCGACCGATCGCGCCGCCAGCACATTCTCCAGCAGGTCGTCGACGAAAACCGCCTGCGAGGGCAGTGCGCCGATGATCTCCAGCGTTCGCTGAAACATCTCGGGATCCGGTTTCGCGGTCTTGAAGCGATGCGAAAAAATCAGACGGTCATCCCGTTCGAAGATCGCGGCGAACTTTCGCGGGATGAGCTGTGCGTGAATCTCGTTCGAGTTGGAGAGAAACGCCAGGCGGTATCTGTCGCGAAGGCGGCCGAGGAGATCTTCGATTCCGGGAAGCGGGCCGTCGAAGAAATCGGACCACGTCTCCTGCAGATCGGCCAGCGATCCGCGATATCCCGCTCTGTCGCTCAGAAAATCGTGAAACTGCTCGAACGTCACCGCGCCGCGTTCCAGATCGCGATAGGCACCCGGCGATTCGAGCAGCTCGACCAGATCGTCGCGCGTGATCACGGCGCGTTTGCAGATGTTCTCCATGACGCGCTCGTATGCGAGCTTGATCACCGTGTTGCCCAGATCGAAGATGAACCAGTTGACGTCCATGGTTGTCGCGTTGTCGGGTTGTCGAGTTGTCATCCGGTTGACAACCGGACAACCGGACAACCTGACAACCTACATTCGAAAGACCCCAAATCTCGGTTCCTCAATGGGCGCGTTATACGCGATGGACAGCCCCAAACCCAGGTACGTCCGCGTCTCGGCGGGATCGATGATGCCGTCGTCCCACAGCCGCGCGGTGCTGTAGTACGGATTGCCTTCCGCTTCGTATTTTTGCAGCACCGGATCGGCGATCGATCGCTCCTCCTCCTGTGAAAGCTCCTTCCCGTCGCGCGCGAGCTGATCGCGTTTCACGGTCGTCAAAACGCCGGCCGCCTGCTCCCCTCCCATCACGCTGATGCGCGCGTTCGGCCACATCCACAAGAATCGCGGAGAGTACGCGCGTCCGCACATGCCGTAATTCCCGGCGCCGAACGAGCCGCCGATGATCACCGTGAACTTCGGCACCGTGGAATTCGCCACGGCATGGACCATCTTGGCGCCGTCCTTCGCGATGCCGCCGCGCTCGTATTGCTTGCCGACCATGAAGCCGGTGATGTTCTGCAAAAATATTAATGGTATTCGTCGCTGATTACATAACTCGATAAAGTGTGTTGATTTTAGAGCTGACTCCGAGAACAGCACGCCGTTGTTCGCGAGAATGCCGACTTGGTAGCCGAAGATGCGAGCGAAGCCCGTGACAATCGTGGTCGCGTAGCGCTCCTTGAATTCCTGAAAACGCGAGCCGTCGGCGATGCGCGCGATCACTTCGCGGACGTCGTAGGGCTTTCGAACATCTTGCGGAATCACGCCGTGGAGCTCCTGCGGATCGAGGATCGGATCTTCCGGTTCGAGGCGCGCCGGCTCGCGCTTGTCGAGGGGCAGGTTTTCGACGATGTTCCTCACGATCGCGATCGCGTCGGAATCATCCTCCGCGAAATGATCTGCCACGCCGCTGAGTCTCGTGTGCACGTCCGCCCCGCCCAGCTCCTCGATCGTCACCTCCTCGCCGGTCGCCGCGCGCACCAGAGGCGGACCGCCGAGGAAAATGGCGCCGGTGTTTTTGACGATGACGGCTTCATCGGACATCGCCGGCACGTACGCGCCGCCGGCCGTCGACCAGCCCATGACCGCCGAAATCTGCGGGATCTCGCGGGCTGACATGATGGCCTGGTTGTAGAAGATGCGGCCGAAATGTTCGCGATCCGGGAAAACCTCTGCCTGCAGCGGCAGAAATGCGCCGCCCGAATCGACGAGATAAATGCACGGCAGCCGATTCTGCAGCGCGATCTCCTGTGCACGCAGATGCTTTTTGACAGTGATCGGAAAGTAGGTCCCGCCCTTGACGGTCGCGTCGTTCGCGATGATCAGGCACTCGCGCTGCTGCACGCGTCCGATGCCGGTGACCAGGCCGGCGCACGGCGCTTCGTCGTCGTACATTCCATTCGCGGCGAGCGGAGAGAGCTCGAGAAACGGCGTATTCGGATCGAGCAGCGCCGCGATCCGCTCGCGCACCGGCATCTTCCCCTGCTGTTTGTGGCGCTCCATGTATTTCGGACCGCCACCCTCCCGCGCTTCCGCAATTTTGCGTTGCAGCTCTGCGATGAGCGATTGCATCCGCTCGCGATTGGCGCGGAAGTCGGCGCTCGATGTGTCGAGATGCGTCTCCAGCGGCTCCATCTCAGCGTGCAACCGCCTGACGGATGGCGTCGACGGCAGCGGAGGTGCGCGTGCCGGGCAGGAAAATCTCCCGGATACCCATGGCCTTCAGGTTGGGGATGTCCTGCTCCGGAATGATGCCGCCCGCGAAGACAGCGATGTCGGTGGCGCCCTGCTCTTTCAGCAGCCGCATGATTTCGGGAAAGAGCACGTTGTGCGCGCCGGAGAGAATCGAGAGACCGATGGCGTCGACGTCTTCCTGTACCGCTGCCGAAACGATCTGCTCGGGCGTCTGCCGCAGACCGGTGTAGATCACTTCCATGCCGGCGTCGCGCAACGCGCGGGCGATGACTTTCGCGCCGCGGTCGTGTCCATCGAGGCCGGGCTTGGCGATCAGCACACGAATCTTCCGGTCCGTCACGGCTTCTCCCGAAAGATGGAGTAGATCACGATGTCGTGAAACGCGCCTTCGCGATAAAAGTCGCGGACCAACCGCCCTTCCTGCACGAATCCGCGCTCGCTGAGGACGTGCTTGGCGCGTTCGTTGTAATCGAAGACGTTGATCTTCAGCTTGGTCAGGTTCATCTCCTCGAAGGCGAAACGCATGAGTGTGCCGATGGCGTCGTTGCCGAATCCGCGATTCCAGGCCGTCGGCTCGCCGATGAAGAGCCCGAACCAGCCGGTGCGCGAGACCCAATCGATGTCGTGCAGCGATGCGTTGCCGATGTGGGAGCGGTCGTCGCGGCGCTCGATTGCGAAATGCCGCTCGTCGGGCGTGGGATGCATGGCGCGATCGAGCCACTCGATCTCGTTTTGAAACGCGATCGGATAACGCGACTTCAGCGTACGCACGATGTTGGGATCGTTCAACCAGCGGTAGCAGCGCTCGGCGTCCTCGCGCTCGAAGGCCCGCAGGATGACATGCTCGCCGGCGATCATGAACCGCCGCCGCCCCGGCTCGCGCGACTCGGGCGAGAAGTCACGCTCGGTGCGATTTCCCATCCGCGCGGGATTATATGGTGGCGGCCTTGATGGTACGCAGAAGGCGCCGCCGTACGGGCCCCATCAGCGGCAGTCCGGAGAGCTGGATCAGCCTGACGATCAGATCGAGCGTGCCGTCGAGCAGCGTCCGCGTGCGCGCCTCACCCGGCGAGTCGTCGAAGATCCAGAAGAGGATGACGCCCATCATGTACAGCCACAGCAGCGTGGGCAGCTCGTCGTGCAGATCCTTCGGGATGCGCACATTCGATCCCTGCAGCGCGGCGCGGAAGGCATCGATGCTTTCATCGCGCAGAGAGCGCGTGTCTTTGCCGAATGGCGACAGCGGATGCGCTGGATCGATGCCGATGCGCGCCAAAGCGATGAACAGTCGGCGATGCTTCGCGAACTGCGACAGTCTCAGATCGATGATCGCATGCAGGCGCTTTCGGAGATCGGTCGAGCGTTCCATGATCGAAGGAAGAAGGCCACGAGCCTCTTCCGCGGTCCGGACGTAAAAGGCCATGACCAGCTCTTCCTTCGATCCGAAGTAGTAGTAGGCCGCGCCGGTCGCCACTCCGGCCTCGGCGGCGATATCGCGCATGGTCGTTTCGTCGAAGCCTTCTTTCCGAAACAACTCCAGCGCGGCATCGACGATGCGCTCCCGCGTCTCTTCAGCCTTGGCAGTCGCCGGTTTTTCACGACGCATCACCACGTTGGCTCATGCCTTCCGTCGAGCACATCCGGCTCCTTGCTGACCATCGTCTGCGTCAACGCCTCCTCAGAACGCAGCCCCAGGAAATCAGAAATCTGCAGGCGGTTCGTCGAGATCATCGTGAAGATACGCCGTGCCAGCGGCCGCCAGGTCGGTTGCGACATGCGAACCGCCAGCGGGCGGTAACCGTCGAGTGCATAGAGGCACATGATGTAGGCCGCGTCGCCGCGATACACAGCGCCGTCGTCGCCGACGACGATCAACTCCTCGGGCCGCGACGGCAATGTCAGATCGGGAAACAGCCGTCGCGATTCCGGCGAGCCGGCAGCCACGAATTGCAGCTCCCAGGTCGAGTGCTGCCGGCTCATCCACTGGACGAGATGCGAGCACAGACCGCAACCGTGATCGTAGAGAACGTAGAGTTTCATGACGTCATCCATTCGTGGCAACCGCGGTGCGCTCACTCGGACGGACCGGAGGCGGCGGCACGATGCGTTGCGCTCTTTGCCGGATGGCCGAGAAGATTTTCAAATTGATGAAATGCATGATGCCGAGGACCAGAAGGACAATGCCGATCTTGTGGCTGAGAAGCTCGATGGCCGCCGCAAGATCCCTCGGCTTTTCCGTCGTCCGCAGCGCGATCGCGACATAGCCGATGTTGACGAGGTAGAAGCCGACGACGAGGAGATGATTCACTGAATCGGCGAGCGCGTCGTTGCCGCAAAAGGCATCAAGAAGAAAGACGCGACCGTTGCGATGCAGCGTGTGTGCGACCCAGATCGTCACGGTCAGCGTAACGGCCAGATAGACGAGATAGCTTTGAACGATCATGTTGTCTCCTTTCGACTCGAAGTTCGCGCCGGACCGCGCGCCATCGCGTGCAGAGATCGCGTGCCGATTCCGGCCAGGTTGGATGTTCGAATGTGAAGCCCGACGCGAGGAGCAGACCGGGAATCACACGCCGGCTCTTCAGGATCAGCTCCGTCTCGGTGCGCAGTGCGAACGCGGCCGGCCCCAGCAGCCATCGCGGCGCGGGCAAGCCGATGCGGATTCCCCAGGCGTCGCGGAGGGCGGCCATGAATTCAGCGTTCGGGAGCGGATCGGGCGCGGCGATGTTGATGGCGCCCCTCAGCTCTTCGCGATCGATGATCCATTGCATCGCGCCCACGAAGTCGCGGTAGTGGATCCACGAGACGTACTGCCGTCCATCGCCCGCCCTCCCGCCCAGCCCGTATCGCACCAGCCGCAGGAGCATGTCGAATGGCCCGCCGGCTTCGGGACTCATCACGATCGCGGAGCGCAGTTTGACCTTGCG
>QHVX01000048.1:0-10591 GCA_003222375.1 Acidobacteriota bacterium | reverse complement strand
CTGAAACGCCACGCGTCGCCGCCAATGATTCCGTTCTCATCGTTCGCGGCATCGAACCGATGCCCGTAGATGGTGGCGGTGCTCATCTGCAGCCAGAGTCGCGGCGGCCAGACCGAACGCGCAATGGCCTCGCCGATCGCGCGGGTGGAATCGACGCGCGATTCCATGATTTCCCGCCGATTGCGCGCGTTGTAGCGGCAGTTGACATTTCGCCCCGCGAGATTGATGACGACGTCGGCACCCGCCAGCTCCGTCGTCCAGCCTCCGAGAGTCCGCCCATCCCAGCCCATCCGCCCGCCGCGGCTCAGGACCACCACCGCGTGCCCCTCGCGCTCAAAGGAACGCGTCAGGATGCTGCCGATGTGACCGGAACCGCCTGCGATGACAACCTTCATATCCGCCACCTTTGAACATGTTCAATTTAAGGCCTCGGGCACAGCCTGTCAAGGCTTTTTTTGAACATGTTCAGAACACAACGGGGTCAGGCCTACCCTTTACCCCTTTTTCTCCAGCCTGTAGAAAAAAGGAAGGAATCACGAATTCTGAACACAAATTTTCTCTACCGTCTGAAGAAAAAGGGTCAAAGGGTAGGCCTGACCCCACTAGCCGGCTAGCACGACTTTCGGCCGCACTTCCACCGGCCCGCCCTCCCGCAGCACGTTGACGACCTCGCCGATCGCGACCAGCTGATCGTGTGGATTGCCGAGGGCCAGGAGATCGCCTTTGTGGACGGCGACGGACGGCGTCATGATCACGCCCTGCCCGCGCATCATCTTTCCCTGCTGCGCCCAGTCGATCCGCAATTTCTCGAGCGGCAGATCGATATCCGAAAGCGGTTGGAAATGAGGCGATTTGAAGGGTTCATCGGTCTCGATCTTTTCGAACGGCAGCGCATCGGAAATCCGAAATCGCCCGATCGACGTGCGCCGCAATTCTTTGAGATGCGCCGGAACACCGGCCGCCACTCCCAGCTCGTGCGCCAGCGATCGGATGTACGTCCCCGCCGACGATCGGACGCGAAAGTGCGCGACCGAGCCGGCAACTCGCGTGACCTCGAATTCGTAAACCGTGACGCGCTTGGGTGTCAGCGCTGCCGATTCTCCCTTGCGCGCGAGCTCATATGCGCGAACGCCCTGCACCTTTTTCGCCGAAAACTGCGGCGGCATCTGGTCGATCTCGCCGAGGAATGGTTGAATCAGCGGCGTGAAATCGATATGATCGACGCTGACTTCGCGCTGCTCGCCGGCAGGCGTGCCCGCGGCATCGTACGAATCGGTCGCCCATCCGAACTGGATCGCACCTTCGTAGACCTTCTCCATGCCCATCAGGTACGCCTGCAGCCGCGTGGCTTTGCCGACGCACAGCACGAGCAGCCCGGTCGCGAGCGGATCGAGCGTGCCGGTGTGACCGACTTTCTTGACCTGCGAGCGCCGTCGGAATTTCTCGACGACGTCGTGGGACGTGATGCCGGGGATCTTGTCGATGAGGACGACGCCGTCGATCTTCGATTGCACTAAACGATTTCTTCCAGAATCGCGATCAGCTTTTTCTTCGCCTCGGCCAACGCAAACGGCATGGTGCACCCGCTGGCCGCCTTATGGCCCCCGCCGCCGAACATCGACGCCACCGCCTGCACATCGACGCCGGGCTTGGCGCGCATGGAAACGCGCGTCGATTTGTCGTCGACTTCTTTCAGCAGCGCCGACACCAGGACGCCGTCGATGGACCGCCCGTAGTTCACGATGCCCTCGGTGTCCTCCGGAGTCGCACCGGCGTCGGCGAAGAAATGTTTCGGCAATTCGGCGGTGGCGATTTTTCCATCGGGCGTCACTTCCAAGGTGGAGAGACAAAGTCCGAGGAGCTTGATTGATCCACGAGAATTACTCTCATTAATCCATAACGAAATATCGCCCGGCACCGCCCCCGCCCGCACGAGCTCCTCGGCGGCCTCGAAGGCCCGCAGCGTCGTGTTGTGATAGCGGAAGAATCCGGTATCGCTCGCGAGCGAAACATAGAACGCGGTTGCAGTCTCGGCGTCCATCGGCAGGCGCAGATGGTTGCGATTGAGCTGCATCACCATTTCGCCGACCGATGGCGCTTCGAGATCGAGATAGTTGATCTCGCCGTACATCGTGTTGCCGAGGTGATGATCGATGTTGACGACCGGGCCGGGCAGCACCGGATATCCCGTGCGCTCCACTTCGGGGCACTCCATCGTAAAGATCGCGTCGTAGTGCTTCGGATAATCCGGCGGAAGCGTGTCGGTGATCGCGACTTCGTTCGCGCCGGGAATGTTGTAGAGCGCGCGATTGAATCCGTCGCGCACCTGCATGGCGGCCGTTTTGCCGAGACGGCGGATCAGCCGCTGCAAGCCCAGGCCGCTGCCGAGCGCGTCGCCGTCAGGGTTGCGATGTGAGGTGATCAGAAAATTGCGGCCGCCGCGGATTCGATCCGCGACTTCTTTTGCTGCGTTGTCAGGATTCGTCATCTTGCTTCTTGATCTCGCTCAGCAACTCTTCGATGCGTCCCGCCCGCGCGGGAGTCTCGTCGTATCGAAAGTCGAGCTCCGGCGTGTAGCGCAAGCGAATTCGCTGCCCCAGGAAATGGCGGATACGACCCTCCTGGGCATTGAGATCGCTCGCGATCTGGCGGGCCTCGTCCTCATTCAATCCGCTGATGAAAATGCGCGCGAAATGGAGGTCAGGACTGATCTCCGCGCCGGTGACCGTGACCATGGCGAGACGCTGATCTTTCAAATCGTGGCGGAAAACCTCCACGATCGCGCCGCGGAGCGTCTCCCCTACTTTCGAAGTCCGTCGGGTCTTCCGCATTGTCCGCGAGCATAACAGTCAAGCGGGCGGCAGCATTCTCTTCTTTTTCTTGATCGCGTTGACGCCGCTGGCTTTGAGGACGTCTGCCCACCACGATTCGACGGTCAGAAACTCCCAGTTGCGGATGGCGTCTCGGGTCACACTCGGCGGAGCCGGCACGAGCTGGTTCAACCGGTCGTAGACCATCAAACGCTCTTCGGTTGTCGCAAAGCGGAAAAGGTTGATGAGAGTCAGCGCATCGCGCCGCCTTGCGAGCGGCAATGCGGTTTTCAAGTCGCCGCGCAGGATCGCTTCCTGAAACGCCGGCGAGGCGTCTTCGAAGATCGGCGGGCTGAGTTTTCCGTGGGGTCCGATCGTCGCCTTCGCGCCCTGCGGCACCAGCGATTGGCCCCAGTTGTTCAAGCCGACCCACCCCGCGGAGACACGAAGGAGTCCAGTGCCATTTGGCGCAATCGACAGCGTGTACTCGCATCCGAGGTCGACGGCCCGGGCGCGCGGTGTGTCGACGATGAAGATCCCCGGCTGTGATGTCGTCTTGGCGTGAATCGTTCCGGCCGTCAATTCGAATCGATTCCGGCCGAGAAATCGGAGCGTCGTCTGATTTCCGACATCGATGACGCCGACCGCTCGCGATCGCAGGCGCACGTTGGAGTTGATGACATCGCCCGGCCTAACAATTCGCAATCCCATCGTCCATTCATTTGTGCGAGGCCGCACCACGATCGCGGCGATGACGATGACCAGCGCAGCGGCCGCAGCGAGCCATGTCCACGTGCGCCGCCGAGGTCGGCGGCGCTCCACGGCGCGAAAATCGGGCATCGGACGGCGATAGCGATACACCGACAGCAGCGTTTCGAGGCGCTCTTACTGCATTCCGCGATGCAGATTCACACGCACCGATCCGTGCGTCAGGCCGGTGCGCTCGGCGATCTCCGGCCCCGACAATCCTTCGACGAGACGCATCATCAGGGTCTCGCGGTAGGCCTCCGGCAGCGCGCGAATCGTGGCGAGCGCGCGCGCAGCTTCCGCGGCGTCGGCCTGCGTGGCGCGCGCGGCGTAGTCTGTATCGAGCTCCACCGTCTCCTCCGCCCGCCTCCGATGATCCTCGGCCGCATTCCGCGCGATGCGCGTGATCCACCCGGCAAAGGCCGCCGGCTCGCGCAGTGTCGTCAGTCTTCTGTACGCGATGATGAAAACGTTTTGCGTGACGTCGTCGGCATCGACAGCGGCAAGACGGCCAAGGAGAATCGAATGGACCACCGGGACATACCTCACGTAAAGCGCTTCGAATGACGCGACGTCCCCGGCCTGCGCGGCTTGAACGAGGTCGGCATCAGGTCGGGCAGACATCGACATCACAAAGACGCAATCGCCGGCGTGACTGTTAACGCGTTAACACTGCGACCGGCAGTTGCGTCTTCGAGACATGATGACGCGAATTGCATTTCTCGCACTTCTCCTCATTCCGACGCTGACCTACGCCTCGCCGTCGCGCATGAAGATCGCGGCCGACAACGAGCCGGGACAGCGCATCGTGATCACCGGGCATGTTTTCGGCGTTGACGGCAAGCCGCGAAGCCTCGTGATGTACGCCTATCACACCGATGCGCAGGGACTCTACAACCGTGATGCGAAGGGTGTAGCACGCCTTCACGGAACTCTTGTCAGCGGCGCTGACGGCTTCTACGAGATCGACACCATCAAGCCCGCGCCGTATCCCAATCGCAACATTCCGGCGCACATCCACGTGCATCTGCGGTGGGACGGCAAAGATCAGGAAGAAGAAATCCGCTTTGAGGGCAAGGGGGCGTCGATCTGTCATCTGATCGAGAATCGTTGCACGGTCGATTTCCGATTGAGGAGAAACTGATGCGAGGCGATACAGCCATATCGACGATGATTTCACCACAGAGACACAGAGGACACAGAGAGAGCTCCCTGTGATCTCTGTGCCTCTGTGGTGATTTAGAGCGCGACGTTTTCGTCGAAGTCGAGCTTCTCGGTCGTCCACCCGACGAGCGTCGCATCGCCGTTCGAGCTCGCAAGATTCTGAATCTTTTCGAAGACGGCGTCGGCGGCGGCGTTATCGAGTGCGACAAACGACACCGCGAGTCGCGCTCGCTGATGCAGATCGTGCAGCGCGACCTCCTTCACCGAAAGGTCGAGATTGCGGAGCTTGTCACGCACGGAGCGGACGATCATCCGCTTGTCTTTCAGCGACTGCGCGTACGGGATGTGCAACTCGAACAGTGCGACAGCGACAATCATTGGTGCCGCGTGCCGCGTTCCGCGTGCCGGCACCCGGCACTTCGGCACCCGGCACTTTTTTTACGCCATTGCCGGCTCGAGCTTCTCGACCCTGAAGGCCTCGATCACGTCGCCGATCTTGATGTCCTGGAACCTCTCGATGCCGATGCCGCACTCGAAGCCCTGCCGCACTTCGGAAACGTCATTCTTGAAGTGGCGCAGCGAGCCGATCTTGCCTTCGTAGATCACGCGGTTGTCGCGCAGCAGACGGACATTCGCCGTTCGCGGAATTACACCGTCGACCACCATGCATCCGGCGATGACGCCCGCCTTCGGCACTTTGAACGTCTCGCGCACTTCGGCACGTCCCTGGAACTTCTCCTCGAACTTCGGCTCGAGCAGGCCCGTCATCGCCGACTTGATAGCATCGACCAGGTTGTAGATGACGGTGTAGAGCCGGATGTCGACGCCTTCCTTCTCCGCGAGCTCGGCGGCGTTTCGCTCCGGCCGGATATTGAATCCGACGACGATCGCGTCCGACGCCGACGCGAGAAGTACGTCGTTGGTCGAGATCGCGCCGACTGACGCGTGGATGACGTTGACTTTGACTTGCTCGGTCGAAAGCTTGCGCAGGGTATCGTTGAGGACTTCGACGGAGCCCTGCACATCGCCCTTCAGGATGACGTTGAGCTCCTTCACCGTTCCGGCCTGCATCTTCTGGAAGAGCTGATCGAGCGACATGCGGCTCGAACCCTGCTGCGCGGCTTCGCGCGCTTTCTCCTGACGCAACTGGCCGATCATGCGGGCCTGCGTTTCATCATCGAGCACCTGCAGTGCATCGCCGGCGTTCGGCACTTCTTCGAATCCGGTCACCTGCACCGGCGTTGCGGGACCAGCGTCTTTGATGCGCTGCCCGCGTTCGTCCGTCATCGCTCGTACGCGCCCGTAGGTCGTACCGGAGAAGAACGGATCGCCGATCTTCAGAGTCCCGTCCTGCACGAGCACCGTCCCGACGATTCCGCGACCGACTTCCTTGCGCGCTTCCAGCACGACGCCTCGCGCCGGAAGCTCGGGCGTCGCCTTGAGATCGAGCAGATCGGCGGTCAGCAGAATCATGTCGAGGAGATCGTCGATACCCTTCTTCTTGATCGCCGACACTTCGACGGACACCACGTCGCCGCCCCACTGCTCGACGAGCACGCCCGATTCGGACAGCTCGCGGCGGACGCGATCGACATTCGCGTTCGGCTTATCGATCTTGTTGATCGCCACGATCATCGCAACCTTTGCGGCCCGGGCATGATCGATCGCTTCTTTGGTCTGCGGCATGACGCCGTCGTCAGCGGCCACGACCAGGACAACGATGTCGGTCACCTTCGCGCCGCGTGCACGCATCATCGTGAATGCTTCGTGGCCCGGGGTGTCGAGGAACACGATCTTGCGACCTTTCTTCTCGACGTGATACGCGCCGATGTGCTGCGTGATGCCGCCGGCCTCGCCCGCGGCGACGTTCGTCTCCCGGATCGCGTCCAGCAGTGACGTCTTGCCGTGGTCGACGTGGCCCATGACGGTGATGACCGGGCCGCGCGGCGTCGTTCCTCTTGTGCCGCTCTTCTCGATCGCTTCGAGCTCGACGGCGGTTTCGAATGAGACCATTTCCGCGTCGATGTCGAGGTCTTTGGCAATTTCGAGCGCCAGATCGGCGCCGAGGGGCTGATTGATCGAGACCATGAGGCCCTTCTTCATCAGAAGATGCTTCATGAGGTCGTTCGCTTTGACGCCGAGTTTGTCGGCGAGCTCTTTCACAGTCACGCCTTCCGTGAGCGCAACCTTGCCGCTCGGCTTCTTGAACTCGAGAACCTTCGCCGATACCGGTGCCGCCTGCTTGCGCGTATCGCGACGCGCGGATGGCGCCTTAGGCTTCTCTTCCTCTTCAGTCGGCTCCGGCAGCACGATGTCCGGCCCGATGTCCTCGGCAATGATCTGAGTTCCCGAGAATGGACCTTTTGTGAAGAGCTCCGCGTCGACTTCCAATTCGCGCGTTTTCTTCACTCCCTTGCCGGCGGGTTTTTTCTTGACCGGACCTTCTTCGAGGCCTTCGTCGGTCGTCTTTTTGCGTCGTGTCGTTGCGCCGCCAGGTAAAGTCGGGGGCGGCATCGGCATCGGACGGCCCAGACCACCGGCGGGACGGAGCCCCGGACCGGCGGATCGCATTCCGGCACCCGCCGGACGAGTACCTGTCGGCCGCATTGCCGGTCCAGCGCCTGCTGGACGTGCGGCCATCGGACGCGCGGCCCGCGTAATTTGGACGCGCACCTTGTGGCGCACGCGCGCGCGGACCCGTGGGTCCGGCCGGGCGGGCGGCCATGGGACGGGCGTGCGCCGGTCTCGGCGTGGGAGCTGGCGCCCTCGCCGGCTCTGCGGCGTGCGATGCGCCCGCCGACACACTCGGAGCCGACGCCGGCGGCGCTTCTTTCGCAGCGCGCTCTTCGTCCTCGGCAGCCTGGATGAATTCCGGGATGATGACCGGCGGCGGCGCGGGGGCGGCGGGTGCTTCTTCGCCTTTCGGCGCTTCGACTTTCGTCCGCGGCGTCGGTTTGACGATCGGGCGGGGCGGGCGGACGGCTTCCTTCTTCGCCTTTTCGGGCTGTGGCTTATCTTCGCGCATGATGACGCTGCGCGCGCGAGTGGTCAGCTTCTTCCCGGTGATCAGCGCCTGAATGACCTCGGGCTCGAGGATCTGGTTCGCGTCGGTAATCTCTGCACCAAGCGACTGCAACTGGAAGATGACGTCCTTCTCGGACTTTCCCATCCTCTTCGCGATGTCGGTCACTCGGATCTTTGCTGCCGCCATTTAGTCTCCTGGGTTTCGTGGTCTCGAGGTTTCGCGGTCTCGGCGTGTCCTACCGCGAGACCTCGCAACTGCGCTACTCCACTTGTGCTTCTTCCTGCGTCTCGGTCTCCGCGCCTTCTTCCGGCTGTTCCTCAGTCTGCTCCTGCACCTCTTCGTGCCGGGTGGCGAGGTCGAGGATCTTCGCTGCGGTGTCGCCGTCGATGCCTTCGATGGCGGTCAAGTCTTCGACGCTGGAATTCAGAACCGAATCGAGATCGTCGTAGCCGGCCGCCTCCAGTTTGTCGGCCAATTCGGGCGGGATCTCGTCGATGTCATGGACGTTGACCTGCGATCGCGTCTCGGCCATCGCTTCCTGCAGCATGGCGCTGAGGGCGTCGGCAACTTCGCCTTTCACTTCCTCTTCCGACTTGATGTCGATCTTGGCGCCGATCAACTCGGCCGCCAGCCGCACGTTGAGTCCGCGCTTTCCGATCGCGAGCGACAACTGATCGTTGTCGACGATGACGTCGAGGTGCGGACGATGGGCACTCTCATCACTGGTCACGCTGACACGGGTGATCTTGGCCGGCGCCAGAGAGTTCTGCGCGAAGGTGACGACATCGTCATTCCAGGGAATGATGTCGATCTTCTCGCCGCGCAGTTCGCGGATGATCGACTGCACGCGCGATCCCTTCATGCCGACGCACGCGCCGACCGGATCGACGTCGCGCTCGCGTGAAGCGACCGCGATCTTCGCGCGCTCGCCGGGCTCGCGAACAGCGCCCTTGATGACGACGGTGCCGTCGTAAATCTCAGGCACTTCCATTTCGAACAGCTTGATCAGCAACCGCGGATCGGTTCGCGAAAGGATGACTTGCGGTCCTTTCGGCTGCGTGTGCACATCGATGATCACGGCTTTGATGCGATCACCTTGCGAGTAGCGCTCGGCGCGCGACTGTTGCGAACGCGGGATGATCCCCTCGGTCTTGCCGTTGAGATCGATGATCATGTCGCCGCGCTCGAACCGCTTCACATAGCCGTTCTCGAGCTCGCCGACCTTGCCGGCGAATTCGTTGTAGACCTTCTCCCGCTCCGCTTCGCGCACCTTCTGATACAGGACCTGCTTCGCGGACTGCGCGGCGATGCGGCCGAACTCGTCGGCATTTTTCGTGAGCGGAATGTGGACTTCGTCGCCCTGCTCGACTTCCGAGTCGATCTTCTGGGCTTCGTAGGTGCGGATCTGCATGTTGGGATCCTTCACCACGTCGACGACTTCCTTGGTGATGTAGCTCAGCCGGATCTTGCCGTTGACTTCAACAGTCGGATCGATTTTGCGCGCCTGCTCGAGGGTCCACTGTGCCTGCGGATCTTCGATCTGATTCTCGTCTTCGACCACTTCCTTGATGACGTACATCGTCATCTCGCCGCTGGTACGGTCGATGACCGTCTCCATTGGCTCGCGCGTCTTGTAGTACTTGCGCGCGGCAGTGGCCAGGGCATCTTCGAGTGCCTTGAAGACTCGCTCGACGTCGATCGACTTCTCGTACGCCAGCGCCTTGATGTTTTTACTGAGATTCTCGTCGAACATGTCGCTCCTGTGGTCGCGCGGTTTCGAGGTCTCGCAGTCTCGGGGTAGTGCACCGCGAGACTGCGAGACCGCGCAACTGCGAGACCTAAATCTCCACTTCCAATCTCGCTTCCTTCACAACATCCAACGGAATTCGATAGTCGGGGTCTTTTTTGACTGCCGGATCGCTGACCACGATGTTCTGCCCGTCGTACTCTTTCAACCTGCCTACGATCACGTGCAGTCCGCGGACGGGCTTCGAGGTTTTCACCCTCACCAGCCGGCCGACGAACTTTTCGTAATCGGACTGCCTGTAAAACTTCCGATCGAGTCCCGGAGAGGAGACTTGAAGCTCGTACTCGCCCGGGACGACATCCTCCACATCGAGGAAGGCGCTGACCTGACGCGAGATACCCTCGCAATCCTCCAGGGTGACGCCTCCTTCCTTGTCGATGTCGACCCGCAGGAGGAAACCGCGACCCTGCCGGTGATAGTCAATGTGCACCAGCTCGAGTCCCTCCGATGAGACGATCTTCTCGATCTGCTTCTCCACGTGCTCCGGTAAGTTACTCATAGAACAAAAAAAGCGGCCGTTCGGCCGCTTCCGATGGACTGCTCGAAAGCTGTCGAGATACTACCACTTACTCACGAAGCGGACAACAGAATGCGCGTCGCCGCGATTCCAGCGAAGGCTACGGTTGGAACCGGCCGGGCGGTACGCCTTCTCCTTCAATAATCGACAGTTGCGCGAAAAGCTGGATCATCTTGCGCCCGTCGTTATCGGATTTCTCGTAGGCGTCGCACAACATCTGGATCTGCGACTGATCCTCAGCCGCTGAGACAGTGAAGCCCTCGACCGGCTGACCGGGATCATGCGTGCGCTTCTTTTTCCAGTTCCGATTCTTTTCGAACTGTAGGCAGATGTAGCCGGTCTCCTTCGCAACTCGCGCGGTCGGCAGCACCGAGGATCCGATCGCCTCCGCAACATCGGAGCGATTCTCTGTCAGTTGTCCGTGCCGGAAGATCGGCATCTTCTCGACCGACACCGGAACGACGCCGCGTGCGTTCGCCTTCTGCTCTTCAAGTGCTCGGGCGATGAACCGTCCGATGATC